>JAJTBL010000113.1 GCA_021286925.1 Spirochaetia bacterium
CAGGCTTTTGGATTCATCTGAATTCACAGCGCTTTACTTCATAGGCCTGACAGTTTATTCTTAGCCATGATTTACAAGCCCGAAATCTATCATGGATTTGCAAAAAAACCGCCATTCTTCGAAGGATGGTATTACAAACAGATTTCCTCAGACGGCGAAAATACCCTTATTCTGATTCCCGGCATTTTTATCGGCAAGTCCGCTGATGACACGCACGCCTTTATTCAAGTATATGATGGTAGGAATGGCACAAGCTGGTATTGCCGATTTCCCGCAGAAAGTTTTATTGCTTCGCGGCACGAGTTCAGCGTTCAGGTCGGAGCATCCCGATTTTCACGAGACAGCGTTCATCTGGATATTCATCAGGATGGTGTTGCCCTGATTGGAGATTTAAATTTCAGCAACCACCATCCCTGGCCTGTCACGCTGTTTTCTCCGGGAGCCATGGGCCCCTATGGTTTTTTGCCCTTTATGGAATGCAACCATGCCGTTTTGAGCTTTACGCACAATATTGAAGGAATGGTTTCTCTGAATGGAGCAATTCTAAATTTTTCTCGAGGCAAGGGTTACATGGAAAAGGACTGGGGTTCTGCTTTTCCCTCTACGTATATCTGGTTCCAAACCAATCATTTTAATGCACCGGATACCAGTCTTTTTGGATCAATAGCGGAAATTCCCTGGAGAAATGCATCCTTTTCCGGCTTCATTTTCGGCTTCATGCTCAAAGGAAAACTGTTTCGGTATGCAACCTATACCGGTGCAAAGATACAGAAATTGCTGGTGTCGGAGCGTGAAATCGAACTCATAATTGGAGATCGCAGAACTGAACTTGAAATTAACGTTGAGCGACATCATGGATCCGCGTTATACGCTCCATATTCCGGCGAAATGCGAACACAAATCTATGAAAGCCTGTCAGGCAAAGCCAGCGTAAAATTTCACAGAATCGAAGCTGGCTCCCGCATTTCCGAATGGGAAGGATCTGCTGATCATACCGGTCTTGAATGCGTCGGCTCGCTGAATTTTCGATTTTAATTATGTCCAGAGCCTGTTCAACTTCCGAACACTCTTTACCAAAACCAAGCTTTTACCTATAGTGTGGCATCATGCTTTTTTTTGACAGACCAGACGGAAAGAAAATACAGCAGCCGCACGCATTGAATGCTCTCATGCCCTATATGATGCGCGGCAGAAATGAATCGGCTGTCTATTATGAAAAAGACATCGATATGGAAAATGCGCTTCGGCATATCCGGCAAAAAAACAGTGAACTCAATGAATCATCGCTGGGGACCAAAGCCGAAGATCGCTATTCGCTTTTTGGATTTGTGCTGGCGGCCGCAGTTCGAACCATTGCACTCCGCCCCGAGCTCAACCGATTCATTCACCGGCGGGGGCTGTATCAACGGAACCACATTGCGCTTTCATTCATTGTCAAACAAAAAATGACCGAAGATGCTCCGGAGGCGAATGCCAAGGTTTTTTTCGAGCCAGGTGATACACTGGAGACTGTGATTGAAAAGGTAAATGCTGCCATCAGATATGCCCGCGCACACGGGGAAGGCGGCGACGGAGAAAAGATCGCCAAACTCGCTCATTCTATTCCGGGCGGCAAAGCTTTGATAATGACCTTGTACCGCTTTCTGGATCGCTTCAACATAGCGCCGTGGGCATTGATTAAAACTGATCCGCTCTACTCCACCGCATATTTCGCCAATCTGGGAAGTATCGGGCTCGATACTCCGTATCACCATCTGTATGAATGGGGCAATGCAAGCATTTTCGTTGTGCTCGGGAAGCTTTTTCAAAAAGAAACAAGACAAGGCTCATCCTATGCTCATCATCACTACATCAATTTTAAGGTGACTCTCGATGAGCGGATTTCTGATGGTTTGTATTTTGCACGTTCTGCAGCGCTTTTTGCCCGATTTTTTTCCCATCCTGAGCTTTTGGAAGTTCCGCTCGACGAAGTCAGGGAGCTTTTGAAGAAAAAGCCAGAAAATTAAACCCTGCTTACCATGTGCTGCAAATAAAAAAGGCTGTCCTTTTTCGGACAGCCTTTTTCAGTATAGCAGCTTTCTTTCAGGCCGTTTCTTTTTTCTTTGAAGCGCTGCAGGATGCGCAAGAACTGGATGAAGCTTTCTTTGAATCATTGATATAGAAGCCAGAACCTTTGAAAATGATTCCAGTCCCGCCGCCGATCAATCGCTTCACTTCGTGCTTTCCGCATACGGGGCAGATTTTGACAGGCTCGTCAGACATAGCCTGAAATTGCTCGAAGACATGATGGCACGCGCGGCATTCATATTCGTAGGTAGGCATGAGAAACCTCTCCTGAATTAAAATATCATAAATCAGTGTTTACCAAAATATATCGAAAAAAAGATACAAGGTAAAGACCTCAGAGAACGCCCAGCTTTTTGCCAACTTTGACAAACGCTGTAACTGCAGCATCAATCTGGCCTTCGGTATGAGCGGCTGATATCTGAACCCTGATTCTGGCCTTTCCCCGCGGTACAACTGGGAAAGAAAAACCGATGACATAGATGCCTTCTTCCAATAGGGCATCAGCCATGGCATGGGCCAGTTTTTCATCATAGAGCATGACCGGGCAAATCGGATGCACACCTTTTCTGATATCAAAGCCGGCTTCCGTCATGCGGGTTCTGAAGCGCTCGGTATTGGCAGCAAGACGGTCTCGAAGTTCTGTTGTGGCGGTCAGCATTTCCAGCGCTTTCAGCGTTCCTCCGACGATTGACGGTGCAAGGGTGTTGGAGAAAAGATAGGGACGCGCTTTCTGGCGCATATATTCAACAATTTCCTTCCGCGCCGCAATGACGCCGCCCGAGGCACCGCCCAGGGCTTTGCCGAAGGTCGTTGTAATGATATCCACCCTGCCAGCCACACCGCAGTGTTCCCAGGTTCCCCTTCCCGTCTTGCCGACAAATCCTGTCGCGTGGGAATCATCCACCATGACAAGCGCATTATACCGCTCCGCCAAATCGCAGATTGCCTGCAGATTGGCGATGTCTCCGTCCATGGAAAAAACGCCGTCGGTCGCGATCATTCTGATCCTAGCACCCTGGGATTCCTTCAAGCAGCGTTCAAGGCCTTTTGCCTGCTTGCCTGTGTCTGGATCGATTTCCTCCACATCCCGCATATCGGCATGCTTGAAAACCCAGCGTTTCGCTTTGCAAAGTCTTACACCATCGATAATTGAAGCATGATTGAGGCTGTCGGTGATAATAGCGCAATCCTCGTCGAGCAGCGGTTCGAAAACAGCGCCGTTCGCATCGAAACATGAGGAAAACAGAATGGCGTCTTCCATGCCGAGAAAATCGGCAACCTTTTTTTCCAATTCCTTATGGGGAGCCTGTGTTCCGCAAATAAAACGAACAGATGACAGCCCATAGCCCCAGGCTTCCATCGCCTTAATGCCAGCATCGCGGATCCGATCATCATTGGAAAGCCCCAAATAGTTGTTGGCGCAGAAATTGAGAACTTCGCGGCCATCCCTGACCCGAATCGCCGCTCCCTGCGGCGTGACGATCACACGTTCAGCCTTGTAAAGACCTTCAGATTGAATCTGAGAGAGCTTCTGTGCCAATTCTTCCTTTACAGCTCCGTACATACGATATTCTCCTGTCAGCGCAATTTCGTTCTGAAAAAACCAAGGAAACTCCCTGCGAGTCCGCCGGCGATATGGGCAAACTGGGATATATTATCCTGCTTGGAAAGCGCGTCCCAAACCTGCCCTCCCAGGTAGACAACCATGACCAGAATAAAGGTAAGCGGGATTTCACCCTTATTAAAATTCGTTATGGAAGCAAGAATTATCATCATAAAAACAATTCCGGAAGCACCCAGCAGAACCGTACTGGGAAACAGGAGGATATTGAAAAGCCCTGTGGTGAGCGCCGTGATGAAAATTGAAAGGAGGATGAACCCTGAACCATAGGCGGCTTCAAGAAGCGGACCGAGCAGGAGGATCATGGTGAAATTCCCCATGTAATGTTGCACGGAAGCATGCCCAAATATATAGGTAATCAGTTTTATATAGTCACCGAAGACTTTGGAACGGAATGGCACTGGTGTCGAAAACCACAGAGAAGTCAGGGATGGAAGGACGGTCAGCGACAGTCCCAGCACAATCGCCGAAACAAAGGTGAATGTCAGCGTTACCGGCGCATTGTATTTGATCCGCACGCACAGCCTCCTCGTCTTATGAATGATGCCAAAAGCGGCTTCAGTATATCACGGTTTATGCAAAAGCATCAAATATCAAGCATCAGGGAAACAGGGCAATGATCGGAACCTTGAACCTCCGCCTGGATACCCGCATCGAGAAGTGCCGGCAGAAATTCGCGGTCAAGACAGTGATAATCGAGACGCCAGCCGATATTGTTGGTCCTGGCACTGGGGACCCGGTAGGTCCACCAGGTATAATGCCCAGGCTCGGGGCAGAGATGGCGGAATGTGTCGACATAGCCAGCAGAAAGATATTTCCCCATCCACGCGCGCTCCTCGGGCAGATAGCCCGGGTTGCCCTCATTCTGATCAGGCCGCGCCAGATCGATGGGGGTATGTGCAATATTGTAGTCACCTGCTACGATAACGTGCTTGCCTGCCTTGCGCTGATTCTCACAGAAAGCCAGAACCGCATCGCAAAAACGCAACTTGTAATCCAGCCTGGCGCCTGCTTCCTGGCTGTTCGGGAAATAGGCTGAAACGAGGGTAAACGCACCAAAATCAGCGATGACCGTCCTTCCTTCATCATCGAACTCGGGGATTCCGAGCGTTTGTATTTTTTCAGCTTCCTGTTTGGCAAGGATAGCCGTTCCCGAATAGCCCTTGCGCTGGGCCTGCGACCAATAGACTTTGTAGGGATGCCCGGATCCATCGACAAAATTGCGCAATTCAGGAGGCAATTGTTCCTGGTGGGCCTTGGTTTCCTGCAGACACACAAAATCCGCGTTTTCCGAGGAGAGCCAATCGAGAAAACCTTTCTGGGCACAGGCGCGTATGCCGTTGACATTCCATGATAGAAATTTTTTCATGCCTGAATTCCTTTTCGAGCGGCGGTTCTGTTCTTTTGCTCTGCCTGAGTCTTGCTGCCCTTTGAAAAATAAGACTCATATACCAGATCGCAGGCAGCCTTGCAGGCCAACAGCGAATCATACTCAGCCGCTATGATTTTCGCGCCAGGAGGTCCGAAGCGCTGGTCACTGCGGGCAAAATCGGTTTTTGCGGCGTCGGCGATACATTGGGACAGTTTTTGGGAGCGAGTGACAATGAGGACTGCTTCTGGGGCAAGAAGGCGGCGGACATCCCGAACAGCATGGCTTGCGATATCAAAAAGGGGAGCCAGCAATGGCATGGCTTTGTCACATTCTGTGGTAAGAATTTCATCGATGCTGTCCATGTCGACCCCGGGGAATGCTGAGTTCAGGGCAGTCAGTATGGAATCTTCCGATAAATAAAGCTCAAGGCAGCCTTTATTGCCACAGCTGCATTCGGGACCGTTTCGATCCATAGAAAGATGGCCCACTTCAAAGGCTGTCCGGCCGCGATCGGAAATCAGTTTGCCGTTCTGCAGATAGGCACCGCCGACACCGGCTCTGATAAGAAACGCGAAAAGCGAGCCAGAACCTTTCGCGAGCCCATACCGCTCTTCAGCCAGCGCGACAATCGATGCGTTGTTGGTGATCGAAACCGGTGCATGAAATTCCTTTTCAAGCCGTTCGCCGAGCGGGAATTCGACCATGCCGGGAATTCTTGAATAAAAATGAACAAGGCCGGTGGCAAGACTGACCGAGCCGGGCGCTCCTACGCCAATGCCCAGCAATTTTTCTTCCGGGATTCGAACTTCCCTGAGCATGTCGTGAATGAGAGTTGAAAGAACCTGAACCGCAGATTCAGCATCGGGTGCCATGGGAAAGCAGACTGATCGTGAAGCGACCACCTGGCCGGAAAAGTCCTGGACAATAGCCGAAGCTGACCGAGCCCAGAAATCCAGGCCGACCACGTAGGCTGCATCGGGATTGACGGCAAATTCGACAGGGCGCCTTCCCTTCCGCGGGCTTTTATCGGTGTCTGGCTTGGATTCTGCCGCAACTTCATGAATCAGCCCCCGCTTTTCAAGCTGGGCAAAAATCCTGAAAACTGTCGGCGCTTTCAATCCTGTTTTCAGCACCGCCTTGCTCTGGGACAGAGAGCCGGTTCTGAAAATGAGCCGCAATACTGTCAATTCATTCCGTTCGCGAATCGTTGTGGAACGCACAGGACCGCTTTCTTCATTTGTCATAAAGTTTCCTTCTGAAACAAATCAAACTATACCGTGGATTCTGCGTTCCCGCAACGTTTTTATTGCGCTT
>JAJTBL010000114.1 GCA_021286925.1 Spirochaetia bacterium
CCTGCGACTTCCGCGGCCGGCCCCAGATACCAGCTGAGCAAATCCAGCTGATGCGGAGCCTGATTGACTAAAACGCCGCCGCCTTCCATTGCCCATGAACACCGCCAGGGATCTGATTCGTAATAGGCCTTGTCGCGCCAACCGAGCATCGTGACCTGCCCGAGCATGGGAGTGCCGAGCAAGCCAGCTTCAATGGCTTTTTTGATCCGCTGTGCGGCCGGGTAGAGGCGGCGCTGGCTTATCACACTCAAGGTGAGGCCGCGGTCCTTTGCGAGCGTAATCATTGCATCGCAGTCTTGGACGCGAAGCGCCATCGGTTTTTCAACAATTACATGACAGCCCGCCCGCAATGCCTCCATGGCGTGTTCTGCATGCAAAGGATGCGGAGTTGTAATCAGGACAGCATCCACTTTGTCCAGCTGTACCATTTCTTCGCAGGAAGAACGGGCGGCGATATTCCATCGGCGTGCAAAATCCTGTGCTTTCTGCAAATTCCTGCCGCAAACCGCTGCAAGCTGTGCGTTGTCCAGGCTGGCAAGCGCGGCGGCATGCAGATTGGCAACCTTGCCGTAGCCATAAAGACCGAATCGAATTTTTTCCATGACTGCTCCATATACAAGGTTCGTGACACCAGTTACGGCTCGAGCACCACTTTCAGGAGACCTTTTTCACGGGCGTAGAGCCGCCTGAACCACCCGGCACCCTCCGAAAGCGGCGCGGCCGCGCTGACCACCGAGGCGTAATCGATTTTCCCTGAAGCCAGCAGATCCAGCACCAGGGGATATTCACCGGCAGTGGCGCAGGAACCAAGCAGGCTGATCTGCCGGGTCACAACCGACTGCAAGGGCAGTTGTATCATGGGACTCACATTGCCGATCAGGGTGATTGAACCGCCTTTCCGCACCGCGGCGAGTGCTGTCTGGATCGGCGCCGTCGCTCCGACCGCCTCAAACACCCGGTCAAAGCCTCGTTTCCCCGTCAGTCCAATGGCCGCTTCAAGCTCTGCAGGATTCGATGGATCGAATCCTGCGGTTGCTCCTGCCTTTTCTGCGGCTTTGAGCCGTTCCCGATCCGGGTCAAAGGCGACAATCAGGCCGGGCGAAAAGGCGCGCAGAATCTGGATAAGCAAAAGGCCGATAAGGCCGCTTCCGACAACAGCAATAGTGTCTCCCATTTTCAGCGGGGTTATCGCCGCGGCATGGGCGGCTACCGCCGAAGGTTCAGCCAGCGCCGCTCCGACAAAATCGAGTGACTTAGGGATGTGATAGAGAATCCTCTGCGGCACGACCAGAAATTCGGCAAAAGCGCCGTCCCTTCGGTATTCATCGCAGGAAACACCGAGAACCTTGCGGTTGCTGCACAAGTTGACTTCGCCGCGCCTGCAGAATTCACATTCGCCGCAATATTCAGTCGAATCGAAGGTAACCCGGTCGCCTGGTTTGAAGCCGGTTACACTGCGCCCCACCGCCGCGATTTCCCCTGCCGCCTCATGCCCCATGATGACCGGCGGTTTGCGCCTGCCGGTGGAGCCGTCCATGCCATGGACATCGGAGCCGCAGATAGCCGCGGCCCTGATTCGAATTAAAACATCATCCGGATTTCTGATTTCGGGATCCGGATAATCGGCATACTCGAACGTCGAGGGCGCGGTCAGAACCAGGGCTTTCATCGCTGTATCCGGGCGGATCCGCCTTTTGAAAGCGAAATGACCTGCTCGAGGCTCGCCATGGTCGTGTCACCTGGGAAGGTTGTCAGCAAGGCGCCATGCGCCCAGCCGATATTCAAGGCTTCCTGCGGGGACATGCCTTCAAGGAAGCCGTAAATCAGTCCCGCCGCGAAACCATCGCCGCCGCCAACCCGGTCGAGGACATCCAGTTCCATGGTCGGAGCCAGATATTTGTCGCCGCCCAGCCAGAGCACCGCGCTCCATAAATGGCGGTTTGTAGATTTGACATCCCGCAAAGTCGTTGCGACCGCCTTGATATTCGGCCAGCGCTGGCTGACTTCCTCAATTGTTCGGTAAAAAGCTTCAGGATCGAGTTTCGAAGCGCTGTGGATGTCAGGCCCCTTGAGGCCAAGCCCCATCTGCAAGTCTTCTTCATTGCCTAGAAGCACATCTACCTCGTCAACAATCCGCCCGAGAACCTCATGGGCGACTGCGGAAGAGCCGTTTGCTGCCCACAATTTTGCCCGATAATTCAGATCGAATGAAACAATCGCACCAGCTTTCCGGGCCGCTTTCATGCCCTCGATCACCAATTCCGGCGTTGTAGGGGAAAGCGCCGAGAAAATACCGCCCGAGTGGAACCACCTGATACCGCGGGAAAAGATGCTGTCCCAATCGAAATCTCCCGGCTTCAGCTGGGCTGCCGCTTCGTTGGCCCGATTGTAGAAAACCACCGGCGGCCGGACACCCTTTCCTTGATCCGACCAGACCTGGGCGATGTTCGGTCCGCGTACGCCATCGTGCTTGAACCGGCGATAAATGCCTTCCACCCCCATTTTTCTCACTTCAGCTTCAACTTTTTCGCCGATCGGGTAATCAACCATGGCGCTGACCACCGCGGTGTTTTTTCTGAAACAGCGCGCCAGATTGGCGGCAACATTGAATTCGCCCCCTGACACATGCACCTGATAGGTGTCGGCAAAACTGAAGGGAATAAGGCCCGGGTCAAGCCGGGTAACCAGAGCTCCCAGCGCCGCAAAGTCGAGCGCGCCGGGGGATTGGGGGATGTTCAGTGTTTTCATGGGTCAATAACTCCTTGTGTATCAGACATTGTAGGTGGAAGCCGCAGTCGTGCCTCCATGCCCCGTCCAGTTGGTATGGAAAAACTCGCCTCGCGGGCGGTCTATCCGTTCATACGTGTGCGCTCCGAAATAATCGCGCTGAGCTTGCAGAAGATTGGCGGGGAGCCGGCGGGTCCGCATGCCGTCATAATAGGCGAGCGCTGAAAACAGCGCTGGGGTCGCAATACCTGATGATGCGCACTCGGCTGCCACCGTTCTGAGCGCGTCACTGCTTGCGCGCAGTTTTTCTGCAAAAAATGGTGCAAACATCAGATTTTCCAAATTCGGATTTGCATCAAAAGCTTCCTTAATTTTCCCGAGGAAGGTAGACCTGATGATACAGCCGCCGCGCCACATCAGCGCTATGGCGCCATAGTTCAGATTCCAGCCGAAATTCGAAGCGGCTTCTTTCAGAAGGAGGAAGCCCTGCGTATAAGAAATAATCTTGGCTGCGTACAAAGCTTTACCAAGCTTTTCAACAAACGGCTTTCTATCCCCTGAGAATGCCGGACAATCGGGCTCTCCCAGGATATCCGCCGCGGCAAGCCGCTGATCCTTTGCGGCGGAGAGGAGCCGCGCATAAACAGCTTCCGCAATCAGCGTCAGCGGAACCCCGAATTCCAGCGATGCAATGCCAGCCCACTTTCCAGTACCTTTCTGGCCTGCCGTATCGAGTATTTTTTCAACCAGCGGGCTGCCGTCCTCATCTTTATAGCGCAGGATATCCCTCGTTATTTCAACCAGATAACTGCCAAGATCGCCGTTGTTCCAGTCCTCGAATACCGATGCCATTTCGTCATAGGACATGCCAAGGCGGTACCGCATGATGTGGAAAGTCTCCGCGATCAACTGCATATCGCCGTATTCAATACCGTTATGAACCATTTTGACAAAGTGCCCCGCGCCATCCGACCCGACCCAGTCACAGCAGGGGCTCCCATCTTCAACCTTTGCCGAAATCGCCTGAAAAATCGGCTTGATGTGCGGCCATGCTTGTTCCGAACCGCCCGGCATCAGGGAGGGGCCATGCAAAGCCCCTTCTTCGCCGCCCGATACGCCTGAACCGACAAACAAAAGCCCCTTCGCTTCCAGGTCATGGGTTCGCCGTATCGTATCCTGATAGTTCGAATTTCCGCCGTCGATGATGATATCGCCGGCTTCGAGAAGCGGAACAAGCTGTTCAATCGTCTGGTCGACAGCGGTGCCCGCCTTGACCATCATCATCACTTTGCGCGGTTTTTCAAGCATGGAAACGAGTTCAGAAAGCGAGTGAGCCCCAAGGATTTTTTTGCCCTTTCCCCGCCCCGAAATAAAATCATCGACTTTTGCTGTTGTCCGGTTGTAGACCGCGACGGTAAAACCCTTGCTCTCCATGTTGAGAACAAGATTTTCGCCCATAACTGCCAGACCAATCAGTCCGATATCAGCTTTCATTCAAATTCCTCCATAATGTTTTTGTATTTTAAAGCAGTACAGTTTATATTCTCCGTCCCGCAATGGCTGAGCGCATCTTCTGGACGCTTTCGATACCCTTGTTTTTCAGGAGTTCCATGATTTCGACATACAGCACATCAACGATGGCCAGATGGGCGATCCTCGCCGAGAAGGCTTCCGAAATGATCGCCGCGCCGGGAGCGCCCGCCAGCAAAAGAAAATCGGCGGACCGTGCGAGGGGCGAGCGGGGGTAGGTTGTGATAACTCCCATGGTACAGCCCTGTTTTTTCAGTATTTCCGCGATGCCGAGGGTATCCTTGTTGGCGCCGGTATGGGAAATGACCAGCGCGACATCCTTGTCTCCCGCCTGGGAAGCGAGCATCAGTTGCAGATGATAATCCTCCGCCGTCTGACAGCGGATACCGGAACGGATAATTTTATGAAACGCATCGCGGGCGACAACGTTCGAGCCGCCAAGCCCGAAAATATAGCAGGACCGTGCCTGCACCGCCTTTTTCGCAATTTGCTTGATGGCATCCCGGTCCAGCATTTTTTCTGTCATGTCCAGCGCGGTTCGCGCGGCTCCAAAAACAATCTTGATAGAATCTTCATTTTCCGTAACCGGTGCTTCGTAAAAGCGAAGGTTCGGTGCGAGAGCCTCTGTTGCCAGCGCGATTCGGAACTGCTGGTATCCCTCATAGCCGAGCTTCCTTACAAATCGAACCATGGTCGAAATGGACACGCCGATACTGCCTGCCAGTTCATCAATGCTTGGATGCACCGAATCAGCGGGGTTGTTCAGGATATAGCGCGCAACTTTCTGTTCCTTGTCGCTGAATGAATCCATCAGAGAATGAATCAGGTAAAGACAGCTGTTTTCGCTCATAGTTCTTCCTTTTAATATCATAAGTGTATGCGGAAGTAAGCGAAATGTAAAGCTTGGGATGAAAAAAATAATCTTTAAAAAGGAAAAAACTTTCAAAAATTCCTTGACGGAATATAGAATATGGCTAATACTATTTTTTGGATTATATTTTTTTCTTATTGAAGGAGGCCTTCATGAAAAACAAGCTTACAGCCATAGTGCTTCTGCTTGCAGTAGTTCTGGGAGCTGGCGCGCAAACCAAAGAAATCCGCGTTCTGCTCGCCAATCATCCGTACGGCGATCTTCTGAAAACCATGATTCCCGAATATGAAAAAGCGACCGGAGTCAAGGTACGAGCCGCTTCCAACCTATGATTTCTCGGATTTCCCGGCCAACGCCATGGATGTTGCGAAATTTGGAAGCAAGCCGTATCTGGTCCCGCTCGTGACCGAGTGGCAGGTTCTGTATTATCGCAAGGACCTGTTCAAGAAAGCAGGGCTGGCAGTGCCGACAACTTTTGAAGAACTCGAGAAAGCCGCCAAAGCGCTGAACGCAGGCGGCATCGCAGGTTTTGCGTCGCGAGGCAAGGGTGCCGCAGCGGTTACCCAGCTTTCATCCTATATCTACAACTTTGGCGGCCTTTATCTGGACAAGGGGAAGGCTGTCTTTGACAGCAAGCAGGCGCTCGACGCGATTCGTTTCTATGGCAAAATGCTCGCCAATTACGGCCCTGCCGGTGTAACCAGTATGTCATGGGAAAACATTATGCCGCTCTTCCAGGCTGGAAAACTGGCGATGTGGACCGATGCCTCAGTGTTCTACGGCCAGATTGTCGACCCGACCAAGAGCCAGGTGGCTGCTGAGGATGTTGGTATCGCCAACCTTCCGGCCGGCCCCAATGGAAGCCATCCCTTTATCGTCGTTTCCTGGGGAATGGCCGTCGCACGGCAGTCCAAGAACAAGGCACTCGCGCTCGATTTCATCAAATGGGCAACCAGCAAGGAATTGGCCAAGAAAGCTTTGATCAGCAATATCACGATGGCTCGGAATTCAGCATGGGCGGATCCCGAAGTTCGTGCAAAAGTCAATCCTGACCTCATCACGACCCAGGCCTATGCCGCGAAGAATGGTTTCCCCTATGACCGACCCTATATGTCAGCGGTCGGCAATGCCCGAGACCTGATCGGCGAAGTCATCATCGAATCCATCAATACTGCCGGAACTTCCGCCAAACTGGAACAGCTTGCCAAGCAGAAAGTCCAGGCTGTGAACGAACT
>JAJTBL010000115.1 GCA_021286925.1 Spirochaetia bacterium
ACGGTCAGCTGCCTCCAGCTGCATCCCAAAGCCATGATTGTCTGCGATGATGACGCGACGCTGGAGCTTCGGGTCGGCACTGTCAGATATTTCAAGGAAATCGAAGCTGAAAATTTCGATAACAGCCTTTGAGGCGGGGGCGGGCTGAACGACAACCGCCGCTGACTGGGGGACATTTTTGCCCGCATTCATGCATTTTGGGGTTGAATTTTCCCGCTCTCCGCAGGCTTTCAGCCAAATTGGTTCCAAATTATTCAGCCTGAAGATTTTGTTGAATCATAATTTATTACATTAAAAAGAAATATATAATATATAAATAATATTTAATATTGGCACACTTCTTGCTAATATATAAATACCGCAGACAATAGCGGAAAAATTACAAAGGAGTTCATGATGAACAGAAAATTAGGATTGATTGGATTGATGGTTTTGATACTCGCGGGAACTGCGCCGCTCATGGCGGACACCGGATCGGGAACACTGTATGGCAATGCAGCGGCCAAAGCCGACTCAAATTTGACGATCGAGGATATGCTCTTGTACGCGATTCAAGACGAGTATTTCGCGCGAGCCGAATATGTCGCGATTATGGAGAAATTCGGAGCCATGCGGCCCTTCTCCAATATCAAAGATGCCGAAACCACCCATATCAGCTGGATTACCCAGGCCTATTCGGCATATAAGCTGAGCGTACCTGCCGATGATGCCAAACAGCATGTTGTTGTGCCGGCGACGCTGAAAACGGCGTTTGAGACAGGCGTCCAAGCTGAACTGGATAACATCGCTATGTATGACAAATTTCTTGCGACCCCGCTGATGCAGGATGCTCGCTACGCCGATCTCAAAGCGCTTTTTACCAACCTGAAAAACGCTTCGTATAACCACCTGAAAGCTTTCCAGACTCAACTCTCCAAATACTGAAGCCTCCCGGTATTCGAGCGTTGAGAGAAACTACTGGCGGCAGTCGGTTCACACCGGCTGCCGCCTTTTTTTGTTAAGTTCAAACTGAGCGGTCTTCCGGAACAAGTGGGCGCGGGAGCGCGTCGATGTTCAGACTTGTGCATGGCTGGACCACCATTTGTGCTTGCTACTGCGCAAGTCCGGTCTTTTCCACCTTCGGCCCGATAATCGCGATACAGTAGCCCTGGGTTGGATTCCGGCGGAAATAATCCTGATGATATTCTTCAGCGATCCAGAAATCTCCGGCAGGCACAAGTTCGGTGACAATGGGGTCTTGCCAATGACTTCGCTGTTTTTCGATCTCAGCCGCCGCGGCGGAACGCTGATTTTCATCAACATAGTAAATCGCCGAACGATATTGGGTGCCTACATCATAGCCCTGGCGGTTGAGCGTAGTTGGGTCGTGTATTTTGAAGAAAAGCTCGAGGAGTTCCTGGTAGCTGACCACAGCCGGATTATAGACAATCCGGACTGCTTCGGCATGTCCGGTTGCACCCATGGAAACCGCGGTATAGCTGGGGCGGCGCGTTTTCCCGCCGGTATAGCCGGACACAACATCGGAGACGCCCGGCACAAGCTCGAACACCGCTTCCAGGCACCAGAAACAGCCGCCGGCCAGGATGGCGACTTGAGAACCGTCTGGTTCTGTGAGAGGGAGCGGTGAATTGAAGCTGTGGCTGGAATAGGGCGGTGAGTTTGTGTATGGCTTTGGCAGTGTTCCCGAAATTGTGCCAGAGCGCGCGGCTGGGGTGATACGCTGAGAGGGGGTAGGGGCTTCCTGGGCAGAGGCTTTGCCTGCATTCCCCGCGCAGGAGGAGAGCACCAGAAAAACGGCTATGGCAAAAACTGCGAACAAGGTTGATTTATTCATACTAAAAAAGTAATAAATTCTCGGGCTAGAGTAAACCTGCAGTGTTCTCAACCTTGTGCCACTTGAAGAGGTCGGCTATCTGCGGGCTATACTGTCGGCATGAATCGCGATGCCCTTCTTCATTCCCTGCTGGAGCATATCCAGCTCGATTTTTCCCGTTCTTCAGGCCCGGGCGGGCAGAATGTCAACAAGCTCAACACAAAGGTGACTGCGAGATTGTGCCTGGCCGATATCGAGGGACTGAGCCCGGAGGAACTGGCACTGGTCCGTGAAAAACTTTCCGGCAGAATTACTGTGCAGGATGAGCTCGTGCTCGCTGTTCAGGAAGAACGGAGCCAGATACGGAATCGGGAAATCGCGGTTGCCCGGATGGCTGACCTGTTGATTCGAGCCGCCCGCAGACCCCGGCTGAGGATTCCGACTGCACCTTCGCGGGCATCCAAAGAAAGGAAGCTGGCCGGCAAACATATCCGCGGCGTCAGCAAACGGAACAGGCGGAAACCTTCTCTTGATGACTCGTCATATTGATTCATCCTCAAAAATGAAAGACAGGAAGGGCAGACGAAACACGGCGTTTATTATATAGTGGCGATATGGCAACAGTTGACGACAAGAAAATAATTTACTCCATGTACCGGGTTTCACGGCGCCATGGAACCAAGCAGGTACTCAAGGATATCAGTCTCTCCTATTTCTATGGAGCGAAAATCGGTGTCATCGGTCTGAACGGCTCTGGAAAGTCCAGTTTGCTCAGAATCATGGCAGGTGTCGATACTGAATTCATGGGCGAAGTTTCCTGCGCTCCCGGCTATACAATCGGATATCTGGAGCAGGAACCTTTCCTTCAGCCGGGGAAGACGGTCAAGGAAGTGGTCAGCGAGGGTGTCCAGGAAATTGTTGATGCACTGGCTGAATTTGACAGAATCAACGAAGCCTTCGGCGATCCTGATGCTGACTTCGACAAGCTGGCGTCAAAACAGGCGGCGCTCCAGGAAAAGTTGGAGGCGATGGATGCCTGGGACCTGGATTCACGGCTTGACTTCGCGATGGACGCCCTTCGGTGCCCGCCCGCGGATCAGGTGGTGGACAATCTGTCCGGAGGCGAGCGCCGCCGTGTCGCTCTGTGCCGGCTTCTTTTGCGCAAACCGGACATTCTTCTGCTCGATGAGCCGACCAACCATCTCGATGCTGAAACAGTCGCTTGGCTTGAGCGCCATTTGCGCGATTACCAGGGAACCGTCATTGCCGTAACGCATGACCGCTATTTCCTCGATAATGTGGCAGGCTGGATTCTCGAGCTGGATCGAGGTGAAGGCATCCCTTGGAAGGGCAATTATTCCTCCTGGCTGGATCAGAAAAAAAAGCGTCTGGAGCAGGAAGAAAAGGGCGAGTCCGAACGGGCCAGGACGCTCGCGCGTGAACTCGAATGGATCGGCATGAGCGCCAAGGGACGCCATGCGAAAAGCAAAGCCCGCATTGAACGGTATGAAAAACTCCTGGCTGAGGACGGCAAGGAAAAAATCCGCGAAACGAAAATTGTCATTCCAGCCGGACCGCGCCTGGGCAAAGTTGTCTTGAAGGCGGATAAAATTTCCAAGGCTTACGGGGATAAAATTCTGTTTGAGGATTTGTCATTCGAAGTGCCGCCAGGCGCGGTAGTTGGAATTATCGGGCCGAACGGTGCCGGCAAAACCACCTTGCTCCGCATGATTACTGGAAAAGAAAAGCCGGACAGCGGTTCTTTGACGTTAGGCGACACTGTCCGCCTTGCCTACGCTGATCAGATGCGCGAAGGGCTGGACCCTGAAAAAACCGTCTGGGAACAGCTCTCAAATGGGCTGGACATGATCCTGCTCGGCGGCAAGCGCGAAATCAATTCGCGGGCCTATTGTTCATGGTTCAATTTTTCTGGTCAGGATCAACAGCGGAAAGTCGGCGTGCTGTCAGGCGGAGAGCGAAACCGTCTCAATCTTGCGATGATGATCAAGGAAGGGGCGAATGTTCTTTTGCTCGACGAGCCGACTAACGACTTGGATGTGAATACTATGCGCGCGCTTGAAGAAGCTCTGGACAGTTTTGCGGGGGCCGCCCTTGTTGTCAGCCACGACCGCTGGTTCCTCGACAGGGTGTGCACGCATATTCTCGCGTTTGAAGGGGATTCTCAGGTCATTTGGTACGACGGTAACTGGACTGAATTTGCGGAATGGCGCCGGGCGACACTCGGTATCGACGCCGATCGGCCGCATAGAATCGTGTACAGAAAACTGGAGCGCTGAAGTGGACACCAGTGCGGTTAGCAAAGAATCAGCGCAAATCGCCGCCTCTGCCGAGCGGAAAAGAGCCGGGCTTTTGGCGATGGCTGGCTGTGCAATCCTCTGGAGCATGGGCGGTTTATTCATCAAGCTCATCGATTGGCAGCCTTTCGCAATAGCCGGCGCCCGCAGTGCCATAGCGGCTCTTTTTCTTTTTCTCTGGATCAGAAAGCCGAAATTCACGTTTTCTCTGCTTCAGACAAGCTCCGCGCTCGCATACGCTGCAACGATGTTGTTATTCGTTTTCGCCAACAAGCACACGACAGCGGCGAACGCGATTCTTCTGCAGTATGGAGCGCCGGTGTATGTCGCGCTGCTTGGTTCCTATATGCTGAAGGAAGTTCCGAAGCTGGAAGAATGGCTGGCTCTGCTGGCTATCTGTGTCGGCATGGTTCTGTTTTTCATGGATTCTCTGGCGGCAGGACACCTTCTGGGCGACACCGTGGCGGTCATTTCCGGTTTCGCATTTGCGCTGAACATCGTGCTCATGCGCAAACAGAAGGACGCCGATCCGCTTTCCTCGATGCTGTTGGGTCATATTTTTGCCGCAATGATCGCGGGCATTATTTCTCTGTTTCTCGCGCCGCCTGTGATTTCACCGCGCTCACTTGCCGCCATATCGGCGCTGGGCGTTGTGCAGATCGGTCTTGCGGCGGTTCTCTTTTCCTATGGCATCAAGCGGGTTACAGCCTTGCAAGGTGTTCTGACCGCCGTTATAGAGCCAATTTTCAACCCCGTCTGGGTTTTTCTCGTTACGGGCGAAATTCCCGGCGGCAAATCCATTCTGGGCGGCCTTGTCATTATTTCTGCGGTTTTGATTTCTTCGGTCATTTCGATTCGAAAAGCCGGAAAGGGGGCTTCATGAAGCAGAGTTTTATTTCAGCGACTATCCTGCTGGTTCTCATTACTGATCCGCTCGGAAATATTCCGCTTTTCCTTGCTTCGCTCAAACATGTCGAACCCAGCCGCAGGCGGATTGTCATTCTCCGCGAATGCGCCATCGCGTTTTTCACGCTGGTTATTTTTTTGTTTTTCGGTTCTGCCTTTCTCGACGCGCTCAACCTCTCGGATGAAACACTTCGGATTGCCGGCGGGGTTATTCTGTTCCTGATTGCCTTGAACATGGTGTTTCCGGGCTCTGGCGGCAAGCTGGTCGAGGACGAATCAGGCAGCGAGCCTTTCATTGTGCCGGTCGCGATTCCGCTCATCGCCGGACCTTCCGCGATGACAACGGTCATGCTGCTCGCAAAATCCTTTCCCGATCGGAAGCTTGAATGGGTCGGCAGCATTTTTATCGCCATAGCGATAACGACAGTCGTATTTTTCAGCTCGACACGATTGCAAACATGGCTCGGCTCTCGGTTTTTGAGCGCCATCGAAAAACTCATGGGGCTGGTGCTGACCGCCATTGCGATTGAAATGCTCCTGGGCGGCATAACCAACTATGTCAGACTGATTCAAGGCTGAAATACACCGTTGTACCCTTTTCCGGGCTTGATTCGATCCTGATTGTTCCGCCGTGTCTGTCGACAATTCTTTTTGCAATCGCGAGGCCGATGCCATTGCCGGGATACTCATCGGCAGGATGCATTCTTTGAAATGGCTGGAAAAGTTTTCCGGCATATTCCATGTCGAAGCCGAGTCCATTGTCCCGGAGATAAAACAATTTCTTTTTTGCAATGCCGAATTCGATTTTAATATCCTGAACATCTCGGGAAAACTTGAAGGAATTGTCCAGAAGGCACTCGATGAGGATGCTCGCGAGCCGGGCATCGCATAACGCTTTTGCCTTAGGCGCTATGGAAAGGGATATCGATTTGCGGTTCTCCCTGACAATGTAATCTGACGCGACCCGGTTGACCAATTCACCCAGATCAACATTTTCCAGAATCATTTCGGTGCTGGATATCTTTGACAGAAGAAGAAGGTCGTCAATAATTGTCTTCATGCGCTCTGATGCAGCGGACAATTTTGTAAGGTAGCGTTTTCCTTCATCATCGAAAAGCGGTCGGCACCGTTCAGATAAAAGCTGAAGGTATCCATCAAAAGCGCGCAGCGGACTTCGCAAATCATGCGCAATAGAATTCGAAAAACTGCGGAGTTCAGCATTGGAAGCTTCCAGCTGTTCGGTTCTTTCCTTAACCCGCTGTTCAAGATTTTTGTTCAGTTTGCTGATCTCCTGG
>JAJTBL010000116.1 GCA_021286925.1 Spirochaetia bacterium
GGCAGCTTTCTATCTTTTTACCCCTATGGTCGCCCGCATGCGGGATATGTCGCGCGAAGAAGGTTCCAAGTTCTTGAATGCCCTGCAGGAAGTGCCGGAGAAAGTGGCTGAAACCCTAAAGCAGCGTGACCATGTTCAGAGAATCGCCAAGAAGTATTGCCATGCGAAGGATTTTCTGTTCCTTGGCAGAGGCATTCTCTACCCGATTGCTCTTGAGGGAGCCCTCAAGCTGAAAGAAATCAGCTATATCCATGCCGAAGGCTGCAGTGCCGGCGAGATGAAGCATGGCACTATTGCACTGGTCAGCCCAGAGCTGCCGAGCGTTTTCCTTGTTTCCGATGATTTCCTGCGAGAAAAGACCATTTCCAACATGCGCGAAATCAAAGCCAGAGGAGGCCCGATTATCGCGGTTGGCGTCGAGGGCGATCATGAAACTGAAAAGATAGCTGATGAATTCATACCGGTTCCGCGCATGGATCCGCGGGTCTATCCCTTTACCATGATCCTGCCGCTTCAGCTTCTGGCATATTTTTCTGCGCTCGAGCTCGGCAGGGATGTCGATCAGCCGCGGAATCTTGCAAAGAGTGTGACTGTGGAGTGATCAGCAATCAGTAAACTCTTATCAAATAGATTATTTTCAGTTGTTGAATACCGAGAGTGGGTTTATACTACTCTTGATTTATTACTTACGCCCAAGGAGGATTTATGAAGAGGGCATTATTTGTTCTGGTGCTGGTTCTTTCAATCGCACTGGTCGGCTGTGCGGGATCCGCGAAGTCCGACACAATCAAAGTAGGCTGGTTCGGCGCGCTCACGGGCGACCAGGCAGTCTGGGGTGAAAATGAGTTCAATACCGTCAAGATGTTGTTCGAAGAATATAACAACGCTGGCGGCATCGAAGTTGGCGGCAAAAAATACAAGCTCGAAGCAATCGGCTATGACAATAAGGGCGATGCCCAGGAAGCGGTCAACGTCGTAAAGCGGCTGACTGGTCAGGACAAGGTCGTCGCAATCCTCGGGCCGAACGCATCCGGCAATGCTATCCCCATAGCGCCGGTTCTTGAACAGGCTAAAGTGCCCGATATCGCCACCGTCGCGACCAATCCCAAAGTTACTGTTCTCGATGGCAAGGTAAAACCCTACAATTTCCGCGTCTGCTTCATCGACCCCTACCAGGGTGCTGTTGCTGCCGGATATGCCTATGACAGGCTCAACGACAGCAAAGCTGCCATTCTCTATGATGTATCCGATGATTATTCACAGGGACTGCGCGAGTTCTTCAAGGCGAATTTCGAGAAAAAGGGCGGCACGATTGTCGCTGACGAATCCTTCAACGGCGGCGATGTCGATTTCAGACCTCAGCTTTCGAAGATAAAAGCCGCTAACCCCGACATCATCTTCATGCCGTACTTCTTCAAGGAAGTAGCGCTGTCTGCCAACCAGGCGCGCGAACTCGGTATCAAGACAACCTTGATGGGCGGCGACGGATGGCCTTCGGACCAGCTGATTTCCATGGGCGGCAAATCGGTGGAAGGCAGTTACTTCGTTAACCACCTCGACTATGCTGATCCAGCAGTGCAGGATTACAAAGCCCGCTACAAGGCAAAATACGGCAAGGAAACCGAACTCAATGGTTACCTCGTCCATGATGCCGTACTCCTTCTGGTGGCTGGTCTCCAGAAAGCCGGCAAAGTCAACGGCGAGGCACTTGCCAAAGCGCTGGAAGGTATTCAGGTTCAGGGTATTACCGGTATGATCAATATCAGCCCTGAAACCCACAACCCGGAAGGCAAGGATGCTGCCATCATCAAGATTGTCGATGGCCAGTATGTTTTCCAGGAAAAGTACGCAGCAAAATAAGGGCTTTTCAGTGGTTGCCATCAACCATTAAGCCGAGATGTTTCTGGCATCGATGCCCGCCGCATTGGAGCCAGGATCATCATTTTTCCTGAAAAGGGCATAACCGGATCCCTTCAGGGGTTCGGTTGTGCTTTTTTCAACCCTCAATCCTGTTGAAAAAGGATAGGCCATGACACAGTTCTTCCAACAAGTCATAAACGGGCTTTCTATTGGGTCCGTTTATGCATTGATGGCCGTTGGATACTCCCTTGTATATTCCATCATGAATTTTTCCAATTTTGCCCATGGTGGCGTCATCATGCTGGGAGCGTATTTCGGCTTTTTTTCACTGACCCTGCTTCATTTGCCGTTTCTTGCGGCGTTTTTGCTGGCCTCCATCGGCACAACGATTCTTGCGATTGTTGTTGAGCGAATCGCTTACAAGCCGCTCAGGGAGAGAAAAGCGCCATTTCTATACTTTATTATTTCAGCGATGGGCGCCTCTATTCTGCTGGAAAATATTGTCATCGCAACCATAGGCCCGACTTTTCGGACGTATCCGGAAGTATTTGCTCGTACGCCCATCAGTATTGGACCGCTCGCTATCGGAAGGCTCGACTTGCTGATGTTCGTCATTTCAGCCGTCTGCCTCACTGCCTTGATTCTCTTTATTGAAAAAACCAAAATGGGCAAAGCCATCCAGGCAGCTGCCTACAATATAAAGGCCTGCGCCCTCATGGGCATCAATACCGACAAGGTAATTCTGATTGTCTTTGGTCTTGGCGGTTTCCTCGCCGGCGTGGCCGGAGTCTTCTTTGGCATGAAATACACGGTATATCCCCAGATAGGAAACATAACGACCAAGTCATTCATTGCCGCGGTTTTTGGCGGGCTTGGAAGTCTGCCTGGCGCGGTTCTTGGCTCGGTAATCCTGGGTATACTCGAAACTTTTGTTGCCGGATATCTCTCTTCCCAGTACCGTGATCTGATTGCCTTTGTCATATTGATCGGCGTTCTCATCATCCGGCCATCCGGTATCATGGGAAAAAATACGGAAGACAAAGCATAAGGCTCCAGGGGGTTATGATGGATTGGACATATATCCAGGGCATTCTGATGCTGGCTGGAATAAATTTGATATCAGTACTGGGGCTCAGCTTGTTGACGGGCTTTACGGGGCTGTTCTCATTCGGCCACGCTGGATTCATGGCTATTGGCGCGTATATCGGCGCCCTTATGACGGTATCGCCTTCAACAACGCCCGCCGGGCTTGGGCTGCCCTTTTTTGTCGGTATTATTGCGGGCGGTGCAGCAGCGGGGATTGTCAGCTATTTTATCGGGCGGATTACCCTCAGTCTGAAAGGTGACTATTTCTGTATTGCGACGCTCGGTTTTGGCGAAGCGACTCGGCTGCTGCTCAATAATGTGCAGATATTCGGCGGATCGCGCGGCTGGCCCGGCGTTCCCTATAAATCGACGCTGCCAGTCATCGTTCTTGTAGATGTGGTCGCGGTGCTTTTTCTTGCAAACCTGATAAAATCCCGGCATGGCAGAAACATGATTGCGGTTCGTGAAGAAGAACTGGCAGCGCAGGTTTCCGGCATCGATGTTTTTAAATACAAGATGACCGCTTTGATTATCAGCGCTGTCTACGCTGGCGTCGCCGGTGTTTTCTTCGGTCACTACATGACTTTCATTCAGCCCAAAATGTTCTCCATGACCAAATCCACTGAATTGACGATCATTGTCATTTTCGGCGGCCTTGGCTCAATTTCAGGTTCTGTGCTGGGTGCAGTTCTGCTGACAGCCCTTCCGGAAATTTTGCGGGCGTTCGAAATCTGGCGCCTGGTATTCTATGGCGCTGCGGTCATCCTCATCATGATTTCCCGTCCCAAGGGGCTCATGGGCGGCATGGAATTGACACCGTCGGGGATTCGAAAAGCGCAATTGGAGCGCAAGGCTCGATTGGAAGCTCGAGCGGAAGCCCGGCGGCTCAATGGGCTTGAAGATGGCTCTGCTGACGAGGGAAGGGGGGCGTGATGGCAGCAATACTTGAAATAAGCAATCTGACCAAGCGCTTCGGCGGTTTGGCAGCCGTCAACGATGTGAGTTTTTCTGTTCCGGAAGGCGCCATTGTCGGACTTATCGGACCGAACGGCGCAGGAAAGACGACAATTTTCAACCTTATAACTGGTGTTTACTCTGTTACCTCGGGTGATGTGAAATTTCAGGGACAGAGTATTGTCGGTCTGCCTCCTTTCAAAATCGCTGACCGAGGCATTACCAGAACATTCCAGAACATCAGGCTTTTTAAAAATCTGACTGTGTTTGAAAACGTCCTCACTGCCTGTCACATGAGCGCTCAGTATAATCTCGCGGAAACGATTCTGCGATTGCCGCGCTTCAGAAAAGAAGAAAAACTGCTGTATGAAAAAGCGGAAAACCTGCTGAGCATCATGGGACTCACTGAACGCCGCGATCTGGTTGCCAACAATCTTCCGTATGGCATGCAAAGACGGCTCGAAATTGTCCGCGCGCTGGCATTGGATCCGAAATTGCTTCTGCTTGACGAGCCCGCTGCTGGAATGAATCCTGATGAAACAGAACATCTCATGAATCTGATTGGTCAAATCCGCAAGGATTTCAAGCTTTCTGTATTGGTCATTGAGCACCATATGGATCTGATCATGGGTGTTTGTGAGCACATCGTCGTACTCAACTTCGGACTCAAGCTGGCTGAAGGCAGACCGGAAGATGTGGCTAACAACCCCAAAGTAGTCGAAGCCTATCTCGGCGCGACAGAGGAGGCATAGACGATGCTGACAGTAAAAGACCTGCATGTTTCGTATGGTGGAATCCGCGCACTGAAGGGTGTTTCTCTCGCCGTAAATAAAGGTGAAATTGTTACCATAATCGGTGCAAATGGCGCAGGGAAATCCACCTTGCTCAATACAATCTCAGGCTTTTTAAAACCGACCCGAGGCGAAATCCTGTACAACAATGAAAAACTGGCTCATCGCCCCGATCTGATTGTAAAAACAGGCATCTGCCATGTGCCGGAGGGCCGGCTGATCTTCGCCAACCTGACGGTTACCGACAATCTGATTCTCGGTGCATATCTGCGCAATGACAGCAAAGCCATCAAAGAAGATCTGGAAAAAGTGTTTACACTTTTCCCGCGCCTCAAGGAACGGGAGCTCCAGCTCGCGGGAACCCTTTCAGGCGGTGAACAGCAAATGCTCGCCATGGGCCGTGCCTTGATGACCAACGGTGAACTGGTTTTGATGGATGAGCCATCCCTCGGACTGGCTCCGCTCCTTGTTCAGACCGTTTTCGATATCATTCTTCAAATACGTGCATTGGGGAAAACCATTCTTCTGGTAGAACAGAATGCTTTCAAAGCATTGAATATCGCCGATAGAGCCTATGTTCTCGAACAAGGTCGAATTGTCAAACAGGGCCCGGCGGCAGAAATCGCCCGTGACCCTGCAGTCCGTGCGGCCTACCTCGGATCAAAATCGGTCGCGATGAAAGCCTGATTTTTTAACAGAAGGAGCCAATTTTAAAAATATTAAAATATAAAATTGGCTTTGCGGTTTTTCGCGGTTTTTGAAAACCGCTGTAAAGCACGTGCAATTTTAATAGATTGACATAGAGCCAGAAGCCTTGTGCAGCTGGCTCTGATGAAAAAGCCCGCGATACCTGACTGATTCAGCATCGCGGGCTTTTTTGCTCAGCATGGGGCGAATTATCTCATAAAATTCCAATCAGCAAAAGTCCGGCTAGAATGGTTGCGGTAAACATTGCGGCAGTCAATCTGCCAGCATACCGATGAGCCTTTTTCAGAACCGGGATTTTCTTTTTGTCCCTGATTTTGAAGATTGCCTGTCCGAGTACTGGCATGAGCAGAAGAAGAATCAGCGTTGAAAGACCAAGAATCGCATGCGGCACTCTGATATGTGGTCCTCCGCTCGACTGAACCATCAGGAACGCGAACACAAAACCTGCAAGCGCGAATAGCACAGCGGCGAGATTCAAGGCTTTGTGAGCTTTGATCCACCATTTTTTCGATTTGAAAAAACGGGCAATCACAATTGCCGAAGACATTGCAATGAAAGCGGTTGCCAGACTTCCGATGTGGAAAATGAGAAAATTCAATTACCACTCTCCATCTTTAAAACAGCGCTTCCGGCCTTGCTATGCTTAGCCGTAAACTGAAGAGTGGGGCCATACGCCCAGATTATCTTGAAATTCCCGCTGACTGGAATCACTTTGTCGAACTTGTCGCCGGTGTTGAGCAAACGCGAAAATTCGAAGACAACCATATCCCCAGTCCGAGTCCCCGCAAAGGAAAGGATGCTGGAAGCACCGCCCTGGTTGACATCAGGGGGATGGGGACCGAACATGCCCGTTGACCATGCGTCGACGGCCTGAACGTTGCCCGGCTCGCCGACAA
>JAJTBL010000117.1 GCA_021286925.1 Spirochaetia bacterium
GGGGGTGATGGGTTTTCACCTTTGTTGCTATCAAGCACAAGATTGGAAACACTAGCTCTTTTATGGTG
Source organism: Spirochaetia bacterium (assembly GCA_021286925.1). GTDB lineage: Bacteria > Spirochaetota > Spirochaetia > Treponematales > Rectinemataceae > JAJTBL01. The sequence continues at coordinate 69 of JAJTBL010000117.1, forward strand.
ATCGGGTATCGCTATGATAATTGCTGTTTACACAAAATTTAGCATAGGCTCTTTTAGGCTCGAGGAAACACTTCCCAAACCTCAATCTCTTGTTCTTTCCCGGGGACCTTGATATTCCCTATCATTTTCAATTCAATCTTTTTCTTTGCAAGAAATTCTTGATGCAAACAATATCTGGCTGTATCAGCAGATATTAAAATACTGGTTTTAAGAGCTTTATTTGCCTCTTCGAGCCGTGAAGCGATATTCATGGTATCACCAAGAGCCGTGTAATTAAACCTTTTCGACGAACCCATATTTCCAACCACAGCTTGTCCCGTATGAATCCCAATCCTAGTACGCGGTAGCACAAGATTGGAAACACTACCACAGAAGTCCTCAAGCGCCACGATTATCTCTGCCGCCGCCAAAACCGCCCTTTCTGCATGATCCTTTTGCCCTAGAGGTGCATTCCAAAATGCCACAACCGCATCCCCAATGTATTTATCAATCGTTCCACCATATTTCAGAATTATGTCACTAACTTTTGTCATATATTCATTCATAAAACCAGCAAGAACATCAGGCGCCAGTTTCTCTGAAAAACCGGTAAATCCTTCCATATCAGAAAAAAGTACCGTAATTATACGAGTTTCACCGCCCAATTTGAGCTTATCTGGATGCCTCAGCAGCTGATCAATCACCTCAGGAGCCAGATAAAAAGAAAACGATCGACGCAAAAATGCTCGTTGCCTGCCTTCAGTTATGTATGCAAGCAGAAGACCTGTCAGACCGCTGCCAAAGGTCAAGGACAAAGCAGTTCCACCAGGAGCCACCATCCCCATAAAAAAGAGCAAAGTATTGCTAGCGACAACCAAAGGAGCTAGAAGAAAAAAACCTATGGCCAAAAGGCTGGTTTTTCGTATCACAACAGGCAAACTTGCTCCGATCATTCCAAAAATAAAAATGAAAATCCATGATAAGAAAGGCGATAATTTGTAAGCGAGCCTTTCTGTAAGCGCATTTTCGACAAAAGTCGCATGGATTTCGACCCCTGGCATTGCGGAAGCAACAGGCACAGCCTGCCGGTCCAGAAGCCCTGGAGCACTGAAGCCAATAAAAACAATCGCATTTTGAAAAGCTTCAGGAGAAACCACGCTGGCATCCAAACTCACTGCTTTATCATGACTGAATTGTTTAATCGCAGCACTGAGTATTTCTGCCGCATTATAAGTTTTAAATCCATTAGAAGCATCACGATATTTTAAGAATGCAGTTTCAGCAGGTATGGTAACATTCAAGTCCGCCTTCTTCAGCACAGCTACTCCGAGTGCAGGAAGAAAACTATTATCTGCAACGTTCTCGCGTGCATCATACCTGCGGATCATACCATCAGCATCAATCAGTGCGCTTGCAGTGCCGAACTTTACCTTCGCCTTTTCCACTGGAATGACTGATAGGTTGCCAGACTGAGGAGTTGCAACTAGAACAATATTCCCAGACTGTTCCAAAACTTGTGCTAATCTCCTGTCATCATCAGGGCCATAAACTGAAGTTTCAGAAAATAACACATCCAAAGCCTGGACTCTCGCTTTCGAGCAAAAATCGACAATCAGCCCATACAATTCCCGCGGCCATGGCCAACTAAAACCTAGATTATCTTGCACCCATTGAAGACTGTATTGATCTACTAAAATCAAGCGAATATCCGGCATGTCGGATTTTGAATGCATGATTTTTTCGAATCTGCGCGCTTCAAATCGAACCGCTGTGTCGTGTAAAGCGAATTGCAATTTCGTTTCAACTCCGACAAGATGAAAAACCCCTAGAAATACCACCCCCCCGAGCAATGACAGCAAGAGTCTAGCAACTCGAGTCGTGATTAGTCCTTCTTTCTTTATTACAATGCTGCTTCGCTTCATTTGTCAGCATCCTTTTTAAAAAACCGACTGTACCGAGCATAGCGATCAGCCCTGATAACTCCCAGCGGAGGAACCGGCAAATTCTCATCCGGCTCAGTTTCCTGCAAAAGCATGGCAAACTTCCGCCACCGCGCCCCCCCCGAAAAAGGAAAAAGCACAAGATTGGAAACACTACTTTCAAGAGCCCCAATACGAGATTCCTTCTCAGGATGTGTTATCGCATAGCTGTTCGCCCCCTCTCCCTCCTTGTCAGGGAGCTTCCCGATCACAGTTGCAACCGCAGAAGGAGCATACCCTAATTGCGCAATCATCCTCTGCGCTGTCCTGTCGGCCTCATATTCGAAATTCTGTGAATACCCCGACACCAACAAAACAGCTGCAAGTTCAGAAATCGCAGTCCCGAATTTATTGGTAAAGCTGACAGCCTCCGTCGATCCAGCCTGGCCGGCCTTAATCGCGGCTTCCCTGGCAAGCTCCGTCAGCGCATAACTCTGCAATGAAAGCACCCCATGTCGCAGGGCAACATGGGAAATTTCATGCGAAAGAATTGCCGCCAGCTCGTCTTCATTCTCTGTAAGCGACAGCAACCCTCGAGTGATCAGAATTTGCCCACCGGGCATCGCAAAAGCATTTGGTTCATCGCTGTTAAGAATTAAAAAATGGTAGCCTTTGAAAAGCTCAGGCCGCGGAGAAAAAAGAGCCAAACCCTGCCCAAGCTTATTGATGTAGGCAGTCAGTTCTGGACAATCACAAGGTTGATATGCTTCAAGAATCGCTCCGGAAATTGCCCGGCCAAGGTAGTATTCCTCTTCAGGTGAAAGCTCGCGAGAAGCAAAAACTGCTTCAGTCACCGCGCTTTTCAATATTTCAGCCTGTGACTCTTCCAAAAGCCCCTGAGCGAGAGCTTTTGAAACAAGCATGGAAATACTATCCGAGAGCGTAAGGCAGGAGGATAACAGCAAAGCGGCAATCAAACTGACAGCCAGCCATCCAAAACGTTTTGACATCTTCCGGTTCAGTCAGCTTTCCCCAGCACAAAGGCCAGGGCATCCGAAGGATCGATGGTGAGCGATTCCATCTGGTCGAGCCACTGTTTCTGGGTCGAATTTTCTCGTGATTCCAAGCTTGTCAATGGGTTGCTGTTCATTGGAGCGAAGCCTTTCCCCGCAAGAACCACCTGCGGAGCAGTCACACCATGCAATGGCTCCGCAATCTGCCCCTCAGGAATGGTAACCTTTCGAAGCGATGTAGCGAAAACAAAACCTATTCGAGTTTGTCCGGGAATTTCCACTTTTGCCCACCCATCCCGAATCTCGAATACTTTTAAGACAACCCCGTACCGCGTTGTTGCAATGATTGAGGAAACAACATAAGGCTTGTCGCGGATTCCTGCACTTTCAACCTGTACCACCATGAAAGCTACTTGAGGTTTTTCTTCAGCGAAGGCATTCGTGAAAGCACTTTCGCCCCACCCAAGGAGAATAGCGGCAAAGACAACTAACAATATGCGTTTCATCGTAATACCCCACAATAACTATACCGCATTTCCCAGGAAAAACTGCACCAAAACCAATAGAAACCCAGCCTTGTCGAAAAAAATTTCATTATCAATGGCGAGCCAATTTCAAAATTTTATTATTTTTGAAATTGGCTTTGCGGTTTTTCACAGGTTTTTCAAACCGTTGTGAAACAAACAAAATTCGATTTTAGTCATTCAAAATGCCTCTGCATTTTGAATAATCCTCAAGGCTTTCATTCCAATTTTGGCGATTCCTCGTCATACGCAAGCAATTCTTTTTCCAGAAAAAATTTCCAGTCTAAAAGAGAATGCACGACCGCACGTTTTGGCGCCGGCAATTCAGGATTATCCAAAAAGGATTGCACCAGCTTTCCATAGTCAGCAAGTTCGGCAGACCCCTCAGCAGGCGGCAACTGAATCTTTTGCGCACAATAGTTCCTCCACTTTAAACGTTCAGAAGGCGTCAAAGTATCAGGGAAATTGCGGGCAAAAAACCGCAAAAGCAAACGCGGGATTCTATCATCGGAAAATTTGCTTTTCCGAACGAAGTCACGTCCTGCAGCAGGGCCGCCAGGCTCAGCTAAAAGCTCATGCAAGCGTTTCAATTTATTTCGGTCAGGTTTCGGTATAAAGTCTCCTGAATACAAACTCGCTTCGGGGTCTTCATTAGGAGGAAAATCCGCGGGAATTTCGAATACAGCTTGCAATTTCTGAATCAAGTTTGGATTACTTCGAATCAACTCAGCCCGGCTTGCACATTCCTCACGATTAATGCCGAGTCTTTTCGCTGCATCAGGAGAGAGAACCGTCTCAGGCGCGAGGAAGGGACAGTGGTTGAGCTTGATTCTGACCAGGGGAACCCGCGGTTCATCGAGTTCCGATGCTTTAGTAAAGACAAGCTTTCGAATTTCCTCAGCAGAGAGATCAAGCAGACGTGCCGGATCGTAGCGTAAATCAATTGCAATAAGCTGATTTTTGTTCGCTTGATCCATGCTGATAGGCGCAAGCAAAGTCGTACAGCCGAATTCCGTCGTATACTCGCTCGAAGTATGAAGCAGCATTTTCCGCGACGGCAAGTCGATAACCGGTTTCAGACTTTCCCGTTTTCGATGCGAATAATACCAGTCATATAATTTTTTTTGACGAGTTCGAATCAGTTTCGCCACCGCGATGGTTGCTCTGATATCGCTCAACGCATCGTGGGCTGAAAAATGGTCAAGCCCATTCGCTCTGGTCAGAGCCTCAAGCTTGAATACCGGCATCCCATTATTGTCTTTCGGCCACACAATCCCCTCAGGCCGCAAATCATGCGCCGCTCTAACCAGATTGATGATATCCCACCGGGAATTTTCATTGGCATATTCACGTTCGTACGGATCGAATAAATTCCTGAAAAAAAGAAATCGTATGAATTCGTCATCAAAATTGATTGAATTGAAACCAGCCACCGTCGTACCAGGCCGGGAAAACTCGAAATGTATTGTTTTGGCAAAATTATATTCAGTTTCGCCCAGCTCGTGCGCCACCTGGGGCGTAATACCATGGACAAGACAGGCCTGCGGCGAGGGCAAATAGTCCAGCGAAGGTTTGCAGTAGAGTTTGATGGGATCTTCTATTTCTTCAAGCTCTTCATTTGTCCTGATACAGGCAAATTGAGCAATGCGGTCATAGGAAGGATTTATACCGAATGTTTCGAGGTCATACCAGAGAATGCTAGAAGCCATGCACCTGACTATACTTCGATTTCAGCTTTGGCACAAGATTGGAAACACTACTCAAGGGATCCCTTTGAGAGGTTGAACTTGTCAAACTCAAACCCCTCCCCGCCAATCCACAAATTCAGCATGACTCCCCCCTCAGGGGTTTTCAGGACATCGGCATGCTTTATCTGCCAGCCAACCAAATTAAGCCTGGCACTGCCTAAGAGGTCCTGTCCCGCCATTTGACCGTAATAGCCAGCCAGCTCAGGCCGGCGTGCGGTATTAAGCGCATGCTCTATGTCTGCAATTTCAGCATCGGAACGAGGCCGATCATCCAGCACGGCGAGATGGATACCATCGGCTTCCTGATGCAGTGACACCACCATTTTTCTCGGATTGCCCTGCAGAAGAAAACTACTGACTTCGCTTATAAGATGAACCAGGAATTCTCTTCGTTTCATGCCATATTCCTTTAAAGCTCGATATTCGTCTTGTACCATTCAATGACCGACACAATCAAGGTCGCTACAAGACCGGCCGAAAAACCGTTATTATAGAGATTGATTCCAGCATGCCAGGCGCCCGTCCTTTCAACCAATACCAGATGCAAAAAACCCGCAAGAAACCCAGCACTGAAACCGAATTCACCCGCGATAGGCGACAAAGCCGTACCGAACAGAAACGCCAGAATCACCCAGGGCGCTGTGATGGACTTCCCGAACAGAATGACCGCAAAGAGAATGCCCAGAGCCACCGGTATGTTATTCAAAATGTTTTTACCAAACAACGAAAATCCAAGAATCGTCAGCAAGCCGCCCAAAACCGGCCCATTGAATGGAGCCCCAAGTATCAGCATGAAAAACCAATACAGAAGAGCAAGAAGTCCTGCATTCGCGAGCGCCCCGCCCTTGCCTGCCATCTCAGTAAAATCGGAAGGAAGCCGTCCTGACATTTTTTGAATTTTTAAAAATTCTTGCAGAGATTTTTTCGCTCCCAGCAATATCGACAAGGCAAGCGCAAGAACCGCGGTGATGGGTATCAGCAAGAAAAGCCAGATGTTTTTATCATTGTTCCAGGTAGCAATAGCCG
>JAJTBL010000118.1 GCA_021286925.1 Spirochaetia bacterium
GCGATTCAATGCCGATATTTTCCGTGTTCGGCGCTCTGCCGACCGAAACCAGCAGTTTTTCCGCTTCCAGAACCTCGGCTGTTCCGTCCTTGAGGGTTACGGAAACTTTGACTCCTGTCTCAGTAGGTTCCGCACGCTCAGCCTTCGCTGAAGTGTGGATTTTTACGCCGCGCGCCAGAAATGCCTTTTCCACAACTTTGGCGCTTTCTTCGTCTTCCAGCGGAAGAACCTGGCTCATGAGCTCGAGGACAGTTACGTCAACGCCAAAAGATCGGAGCACATAGGCAAACTCCATCCCGATCGCTCCAGCTCCCAGAATAATCATGCTCTTCGGCAATTTTTCTGTCATGAGCATGCCTGTCGACGAGAGGAGTCTTTCTTCATCGATTTCAAATCCGGGCAATGAGCGGGGGCGGGAGCCGGTTGCGAGAATGATCGCTTTGCCATGCACAAGGATTTCTTCGCTGTCAGAGGTAACCAAAACGGAATTTTTATCTGAAAGCCGACCGAACCCTTTTATGAGTTCGACTTTATTTTTTTTGAGAAGATAGGCGACACCTTTTGAAAGCCGGTCCGCGGCGAGCCGCGAAGCTTTGAACACCGGGGTGTAGTCAAATCCTGAAAGATCGATGGCTGCGCCGGTTTTTTCAAGCAGGGCTTTCCCCCCGCTGAATAAGCTTGCCTGATGAATCAGGGCTTTGGAGGGAATGCAGCCGATATTGAGGCACACACCTCCCGGATTGTCCTTTTCGATGACAGCCGCAGTCAGACCGAGCTGGCTCGCCCTGATGGACGCGACATACCCGCCAGGTCCAGCTCCAAGAATCACGACATCAAAGGCTTTTTCGATCATGATGAATCACTCCTCGTTTCAGTATTGCCCGCATTTCCCGAATTACAGCAGTACCGAGGCCGGCTCCTCGATATAGAGCGCCAAGTCTCTGAGAAACCGCGCACCGACAGCGCCATCGATACTTCGGTGATCACAGCCGAGCGTCAGAGTCATCATGGAGACTATGCCGATACTTCCATCTTCCTGCGGGACGGCTTCTTTTTTGATGGCGCCCACAGCCAGGATTGCCGATCCGGGCGGATTTATTATAGCAGTAAATTCATCGATTCCGAAACTGCCAAGATTGGTAATTGTGAAGGTTCCTCCTTCATATTCAGACGGAGCAAGCCCTTTTGTTCGTGCTTTTTCTATCAGGGCTTTCATTTCTGTGTCGATCTGGCGTACGGATTTATTGGCGCAGTCGCGGACAACCGGGGTTATGAGGCCATCGTCGAGGGCAACAGCGAGCGCAATATCTGTCGCAGTGAATTGCTCAATATAATCGGAAGCAAAATGGACATTGATTTCCGGATGGCGTTTCAGGGCTTCCGCCGCAAGCTTCATGAGGAGGGCATTCAAGGATGCCTTTTCGGTGCTCTGAGCCAATTCAGCGGAAAATTGGCGCAAGGCAAGCAATTTTTCTGCGCTTACTTTTTTCTTGAGATAATAATGGGGGGCGGTGAAGAAGGATTCGGAAAGTCTCCGGGCAATCACTGCGCGTTTTCCTGAAACCGGAATTTTTGCAGGAGCGCTCTGCGGCTGCGATACCAGAACATCAGGCTGGGCAGTTTGTGTACGCGGAGATGCGGCAAAGGTTTCTACATCCCGCTTGACAACCCTGCCCTGCGGTCCTGAGCCTTTCACCGCACGCAGATCGATGCCAAGCTCCTTGGCTAGTTTTCGGGCGAGCGGAGACGAAGGAGGAACAGAAACAGGAGAAACTGGGGTGAAGACATCCTTTGCGGCAGGAGGCAGCGTTTCTTTCGCGTTATGCGACTCTATTGCTGCATCGAGACGGGCACTGACGTCTTGAATTACCTGGGTTGCGGGCTGTTGAGCAGGAGATGTTTCCGGTTCTGATGCCGGCTGGCTTTTTTTTGTCAGCGATGCCATGAGTCCTTCTATGTCGTCACCTTTTTTTCCGATGATGCCGATGGGATCACCGACTTTGGCTTTGCCACCAGCAGGCAGCAGAATTTTCAGCAAAGAAGCGGATTTCGGCGCTTCATAATCCATGCTGGCTTTGTCGGTTTCCACTTCCAGCAGCAAATCACCAGAAGCAAAGCTATCACCTTCGCTTTTTTTCCAGCGAGCGATGGTTCCCTCTGTCATTGTTGGAGAAAGCGCTGTCATATAGATGATTTCAGCCATTCAAAGATCCTCCCGGTACAGTACTTTTTTTGCGGCATCGATAATTTTTGGAGCTGATGGCTGGGCAAGAAGTTCAAGACCATGGTTATACGGCATTGGAACATCTTCGCCTGAAACGAGCTCCACCTGCGCGTCGAGCGTATCGAAGCAGTTTTTTGATATAAGCCAGGCAACATGCGAACCAACCGATGCCATGGGCCAAGCTTCATCAATCACGATGCATCGCCCCGTTTTTCTGACAGAGGCGTATAACGTTTCTTCATCGAGCGGGCGTATGCTGCGCAAATCGATGACTTCCGCCTGAATACCTTTTTGAGCAAGCGCTTCTGCTGCCTCTAGGGTAACCCGCAAAGGCTTTGAAAATGTAATCAGCGTGAGGTCGCTTCCTTCCCGCACGATATTCGCTTTTCCGATCGGCACGAGATATTCATGATCAGGGACTTCGCCTTTCCATGAGTACATCATCTCCGCCTCGAGAACGACAACTGGATTATCATCGCGTATCGCGCTTTTCAAAAGCCCGTATGCATCAGCAGGTGTCGCGGGGGCTACAACCTTCAGGCCTGGCACATGCGCCCAATATGCCGCAAACGATTGCGAATGCTGGGCTGCGAGATATTCAGCGGGACCATTCGGGCCTCTGAAAACAACAGGCACTTTCAGCTGGCCGCCGGACATCTGCCGCATTTTCGCCGCGTTATTCACAACCTGATCGAGCGCAAGCAAAGCAAAGTTATGCGTCATCCATTCGACAACAGGCCGCAAACCGGCAATCGCCGCGCCGACACCAAGGCCGGTAAATCCAAGCTCGGCAATGGGAGTGTCACGCACTCGTTCAGGGCCGTACTTGGCGAGCAGGCCCTTGGAAACCTTATATGCCCCGTCATATTCGCCCACCTCTTCTCCAATGATGAATACATTTCCATCGCGGGCCATCTCTTCATCCATGGCCCTGTTCAGAGCCTCTCTATAGGTCAATTCCGACATCGTATTCTCCCCCTGTCACGCAAAAATGTCAGTGAAAAGCTCGCCAGGCGCAGGCTCGGGGCTTTTTTCAGCAAAACTGACGGCTTCATCAACAGCTGTTTCGCATAACGCAACAATCGTATCCCAATCTTCCTGACTGAGCATGTTAGCCGCTTCAAGCCTTGATTTTAAAAGCAAAATCGCATCACGCTGTTTGTAGGCATCCACTTCTTCGCGAGTCCGGTATTTTTGGGGATCGCTCATCGAATGGCCTTTGTAGCGATAGGTGCGGGCTTCAATAAAGGCTGGCTCACCATTCCGCGCGCTCGCGACTGCTTCCTGCGCCGTCTGGTAGACATCAAGGATATCAAGACCATCGCAGACATAACCCTTCATGGAATACGCCTTGGCGGTTTCAGCAAAATCGGGATTGGCTGACACCTTTTTCCAATTGGTTCCCATGCCCCACTGATTATTTTCGACAACATAGACAATCGGAAGATTCCAAATCCGAGCGAGATTGAAACTTTCGTGTAAAGCCCCCTGATGGAAGGCTCCGTCACCGAAAAAGCAGAGTGTCACCCCGCCTGTTTTCTGATAGTGCTGGGCGTAGGCTACTCCGGTCGCCACGGGAATCTGTGCACCAACAATGCCGTTGCCGCCTAAAAAATGGCGTTTCGCATCGAAGAAATGCATAGAGCCGCCCTTTCCCCGCGAGACTCCGGTCACTTTCCCGAAAAGCTCAGCCATCGCAGCTTTCGGATCGATGCCGCAAGCCAGGGCATGACCATGATCGCGATAGGCAGTAAGGACATAATCCTTTTCCAGATCGAGCGCTGAAATCATGCCGGTTGCGACAGCCTCCTGACCGGTGTACAGATGGCAAAATCCGCCGATTTTCCGGAGTCCGTACATCTGCCCCGCTTTTTCTTCAAAGGTCCTTATCAACTGCATGGTTTTGAGCATTCTGAGCCAAGTATCTTTCGGATAATCATTGAGTGAGATGCTACTCATTGCCAACCTCCGCGGTTTCCACGCCCTTGCCAAGCGGAGTGAACAGGCTCACCCGCTCTAGTCTGGTTTCAATGACAACCAGTTTTGAGGGGTCGCCGGAATATTTCCAGAAAACCGTCAGATGAGGACCAATCGCTTCAATAACCTCCGCCGAAAGGCTCGGATCTCTGATTATTTCAGCTTTCCCCTGCATCGTTCCGATGCGGTCAAGCGAGCGGGACTGAAAAATCCAGGATACATTCGGATTCTTTTCGATATGGTCAGCTTTCTTAAAACTTTGAGACGTAACTGCGTAAAGCGAGCCTGGGAGACGAGGGATAAAAACCGGTGTCATCCAGCGGGAATATGGCATGCCATCTTCATCTATTGTTGTCAGAATGCCAATTCCAACTTCGCCGACCAGCGTTTTCAATTGTTCCAAAAGTTCATGAATCGCCATGATGCCTCCTTCTTCATTGCAGCACTGCCTGAGTGCTCATTTTTTTTGATACAGATCCATGCAGGCTTTCATTTCGTCCAATAAAGCGAAAGAAAATTGCCTGCCGAAAAATTTATATAAATCACTTTCAATGATTCGATGAAAATATGGGTTTGAATCCGCTGGCTTCATGGTAATCGACGCAATCTTTCCGGCGGAAACCCGAAATTCTGCACCGCTCATCGCTGTTGAAATTGAAAGAGAAAAGTCTGGGGTTGCCCCAAGAATCCATTCAGGATCGTTAAGCCTGATTATTTCCAGCTCAATCATGTCCCGAGTTTTTTCGTCTAAAAAACTTATCGGCATGTCTCCGGGAGCCTGGCCTGTCAGGAAACGCGATATCGACTGAATCGCAGTTTCCACATCAAGACCAGGGACGTAATCTGCAAGATTGACCGGATGTGCAGGGACTGAGGCAATTGAGGCATCATCAAAGGTTTGAAGCTGCGAAGCCAGGCTTGCGCGCAGTTTGTCAAGGTTGGCCGATATCAGGAGCGTTCCATGATGAAGCATATTCCGTGAGCCAAAACGCCGCGCGGTTCCCGAAATTTTCCCTTCATCCTGTCCTGTTCCATTTTTTAAAAATATCCCGCCGCGATTGCCTGGTGCGGCTGAAACGCCAAGTGTCCTGACAGCGTCGGCAATCGATTGCAGTTCAATTTCCTGCGAGTGCAATTGGCGCGGTATTATAAAGGTCCAGTTGAGGTTTCCTTCATCATGATACACCGCTCCCCCGCCCGAAGTTCGTCTAAAAACCGGAACTGTGCAGTCGGGTGAAATTTCCCGCCATGGATTTTGATTGCGGCCTATAATAATCGAAGGAGCATTGACATATAACAACAGAAGGCCTGATTTTTGATTCCAGGTCTCAATCAGTGTGTTTTCAAGAGCCAAATGCTCCAGCGGAGAAAGCCCCGCAACTTTATATGATGTAACATTCATAACTTTTTAAAGTATACGCTTAATAACTGCATTTTTCAAAAAAAGGAACAGCAAAGCTGCAGTATCTTTGATAAGGCTACTGGTATCTGTCTCCTTCCTCGGGAACAAGGCAGATAAATTTTAGATCTTCACTGGATGTATTGACAAATTGGTGCATGGTATTGCCTGGGATGTAGGCAACCGATCCTTTGGAGACGGGATATTCCGTGCCGTCCATGACGATTTTTCCTGAGCCTTCCAGAATATAGTTGGCGTGATACCAGGGGTGCTTGTGGCTGGGCGTATTGCCGCCAGGCGCAACTGTAAAGACCCGTAAGTATCCTTGATATCCATCATTCGGACCAATCAGGATTTGCTTTGAAATACCGCTGATTCCCTCGCCCTCGATTTTCACGGGGGCAATATCTGTTTCGTGTCGTACCATAATATAGAAAATTACTGATATTTGAGCGGGAGGCAAAGGGGTATTATAAAAAATCCTGGGCAGAGAAGTTTAAACCTTTAAAAAATCAGGGCAAAGGCAGGTTTTGCTGCAATTTGGCAAAAAAAAGGTTCCGTTTTTACGGAACCTTCAATTGAATAGCAGGGGCAGGACTCGAACCTGCGACCTCCGGGTTATGAGCCCGACGAGCTGC
>JAJTBL010000119.1 GCA_021286925.1 Spirochaetia bacterium
TCAGCGGCCCGATATAGTCCAGATAGGCGATGTAGAATTGAATTTCCCGCTCAAAGCTGTCGATTGTCTCGTCGATGAACGCACTTCCTGGGCGTTTGCAAGGTGGCGGAAGAACATGGGCTGAAGACCATATTCAGACAAACCGCCATTGATGCCATCGAGAATTTGATCGAGATTGAGATCGATAAAATAGTCTGGCATGTCGAAGGCAGAAGCTCTGCGCGGATCTTCAGGATTTTCAAAGAGCACGCTGACCGCAATCATAACAACCTCCTTCCGGCTGACAAAACATGAGCGCCCTGGCGGAAACCCCCTTATGAGGGCTTAGCACCAAAGCCAGGCGCATGTCGGAAGGAGTCATCAGCAGCGGGAAGCCGCGCAGTTCAGGCACATGCCCCGGTGGACTCCATCACCTTCAGTTTTCAAAAACAGGCCGTCTTTGACAAGACTTACTGCAATACCAAAATGATAGCCAAAACGGGTGATTTTTGAAAGGGGGCTGGCTTGTATTCATATCTCTTCAGATTCTGCTCACATACCCCATAATGAGGTTTTCGAGGCGCTCCTGCTTGCCGGAGGTGCGGCCGATATCGGGGTCGGCCGGCGCCAGGGAAGCCAGTTCTGCCAGGCTGAGCCGGCCTTCTTCAAAACGCTTGCCGTTACCAGCATCGAAGCTCGAATAGCGCTGGCGGACAAAGGCGTCGAGCTTGCCGTCTTCGAGGATGCGGTTCGCGGCGAGGAGCCCTGCGGCAAAGGCGTCCATGCCGCCGATGTGGGCTTCGAAAAGGTCGCTCGGGTCAACGGAATTGCGGCGGATTTTGGCGTCGAAATTGAGGCCGCCCGTGGTGAAGCCGCCGGCACGCAGAATGGCGAGCATGGCGAGGGTGGTGTCATAGACATTGGTGGGGAACTGGTCGGTGTCCCAGCCGTTGCGGGGATCGCCGCGGTTAGCGTCGACAGAGCCGAAAATACCGAGCGCTGCAGCTGTTTCGAGTTCATGCTGGAAGTCATGGCCGGCCAGTTCGGCGTGGTTGGCTTCGATATTGACGCGGAAGTCTTTTTCAAGCCCGTAGGTGCGCAGGAAAGCGGCAACGGTTTCAACGTCGAAATCATACTGATGCTTCATCGGCTCCATGGGTTTGGGCTCGATGTAAAAGGCACCTTGAAAACCGCGGGCTCGGCCGTAGTCGCGGGCCATCGTCAAAAAGCGCGCCAGATGGTCTTTTTCACGTTTGAGGTTGGTGTTGAGGAGGCTCATGTAGCCTTCGCGGCCGCCCCAGAACACATAGCCCTGTCCGCCCAGCTCGATGGTAGCGTCCAGCGCTGCCTTGACCTGGGCAGCGGCGTGAGCAACAACACCGAATTCAGGGTTTGTCGCGGCGCCGTTCATGTAGCGCGGATGGGAGAAAAGATTGGCAGTTCCCCACAGCAGGCCCACGCCGGTCGCCTTTTGCCGCTCGCGGGCGAGGCTCACCATATGCACGAGATTTTTTTCACTTTCGGCAATCGTGGCTCCCTCCGGCGCGATATCGCGGTCGTGGAAACAATAAAAATCGGCACCGAGCTTGGTGAAAAACTCGAATGCCGCATCGAGCTTGTGCTCATGTGCTTCAAGGGGATTGCGGGCATCGCTGGCCCAGGGGTGAACTTGTGTCGCAGAACCAAAGGGGTCCGTGCCATCCGCCCCGAAGCTGTGCCAGTAGGCAACGGAAAACCGCAGATGTTCGCGCATGGCTTTCCCGCCGATGACGCGGTCCGGGTCGTAAAATTTGAACGAAAGGGGATTGTCGCTCTTCGGGCCTTCATAGCGAATTTTGCCAATTCCAGGAAAATATTCTTTGTGACCCACAAAATACTCTGCCATAGTGTCTTTCCTTCTTTTATCGATACAGCGGACTCAAGACCGCCAAATATTTCGAATAATTCTCGTACGCTTCCTCATAGCACGCGACAGCTTCAGGTTCGGGCTCCACGGCCGAGTCTCCTCGAATCGCAACATGGGCATCGACAAGCTCCTCGATGTTTCGAGCCCTGCCGCCCGCCTTTTCCAAACACCAGAGTGCCTGAATCGCCGCTCCAAAGGCGGCCGCCTCTTCTTCTTCGGGCACCCGGACAGGCAAGCCCATGACATTCGCGGCAATCTGCCGCCAAAGCCGGCTTTTCGCCCCGCCGCCGACCAGCCTGATTTCCCTGGCCGTAAATCCAAGCTTCTTGAACGACTCAAGCCCGATGCGCATACCGAAAATCGCCGCTTCCAGTGCCGCCCGCGCGAGATTTTCTCTACTGAAATTGGCCGCCGTTGCGCCATTGATGCTGGCCCTTCCGTTCGGCAAGTTGGGAATTCGTTCGCCATTGAAAAATGGCAGGACCGCAAGCCCTTCCGCGCCGATGGGCGCCGATTCCGCCCTTAGGTTGAGTTCTTCGACACTCATCCCCAAAAGCGCGCGAATTTGTTCGCTCGCCACCGTGCAGTTCATCGTGCATAAGAGCGGCAGCCATCCGCCTGTTGAGGAACAGAAGGCAGCCAGATTGCCCTCAGGATCCACAACAGGTGTCTTTGAGTATCCATAGAGCGTGCCCGAAGTGCCCAGGCTCATCGTCAGAAATCCATCGCGCACCGTGCCTGTGCCAATCGCGCTCATCATATTGTCGCCGCCGCCTGCGGACACAACAGCGCCTTCAGGAATCCCGAATCGCTTCGCCGCTTCAGCGCTCACTCGGCCGGCAGGTTCGTCCGGTCCTATTATATAAGGAAGAAAATCGATGAGATTTGGATCGATGAGGCCGCAGATGCGCCGCGACCACGTGCGGGCTCGCACATCCAAGAGTGCTGTCCCGGAAGCGTCACCGTATTCAGTCACATACGCGCCGGTCAGCAGAAAATTGACATAGTCATGGGGCAGAAGTACATGGCGCAGCCGGGCGTAGGCATCAGGCTCGTGCTTTTTGAGCCATAGAATTTTCGGCGCGGTATATCCAGGAAGCATGAGAAGCCCTGTTTCCGCAAGGAGTGCCGCGTTGCCGCCCGCTTTGCCGGTAAGCTCTTCGCATTCCACAGCAGTCGAAGTGTCGTTCCACAGTTTTACAGGACGAATGGCATGCCCATCTGCATCGAGCGGCACAAAACCATGCTGCTGGCCCGACACGCCAATGGCATCGATGTCCGCGCGCAGATCCGGCGGAATCGCCGCAAAGCAGTCCGAGAGTGCAGTTTCATACCATTCGGCCTTCTGCTCGCGGGTTCCGTCATTTTTCGCAATGATATCCAGCGCCGCCTGCGATTTGGCAAGTATATGCCGTGTATGAGGGTTGTAGAGAATGATTTTACAGCTCTGTGTGCCCAGATCGATGCCGCATACGACACCCATATTTGCCCCCTCCGCTCTTGCCAATTACAGCGTAGGTGCATTTTGAATCAAATGAAATACGAGATATTGACAATACCTATCTATTATTGACATTCTGATTCTATGAAAATCAAGGACGCGGTCTATGTGTATCGCCTGATGAGCGGGGAAAGGCTGGCCTGGCACGGCCGGTACCACGCCCATGCCCGCGGAGAGTATGAATTTCACTATTTCATGGAGGGGCAAGGAGCTCTTTTAATAAATAAGGCAAAATACATCATAGATGGCGGCCAAATATACTTTATCAAGCCGCGCGAATTCCATTCGATTCTTCCAGAAGCCGTTGAAAAACCTATCAGTTATTATGCTGTTTTATTCGAGCCGGAAGCAGGGAATCCAGCCGACGATGACATCGTGACGCTTTTGGGGCATGTGTGGCATGCCCGGTCCAGAGCCTTTCCGGTTGATTCGAAGGATCGTTTTCTTCTTGACGATCTGTACCGGCTTTCTAAATCCCCCTCCGAACAATCCCGCAAAGCGGCGGAGCATGCGCTCCTCAGTATCCTATACCGATGGTTCGATCATATTGACAGCCCAACTCCTGCCCTGAG
Source organism: Spirochaetia bacterium (assembly GCA_021286925.1). Classification (GTDB taxonomy): domain Bacteria; phylum Spirochaetota; class Spirochaetia; order Treponematales; family Rectinemataceae; genus JAJTBL01. Next base: position 3,959 of record JAJTBL010000119.1, read on the forward strand.
CGCTCCGCGCACAAAAAACGAGCATGTCGAGCGCGCGCTTTCGTACATGAGCAAGCATATCCGCGAAAAGCTCAGCTCTGACGATCTCGCAGCCAGGCTCGGTCTGTCAGAAGAATACTTCATCAGGCTTTTCAGGCACCACCTGGGGATGTCGCCGTTTCAATACTTCACCCGGCTTAAAATCGAAGCGGCTTCGGCGGTGCTTGTGGATAATCAGCTTACCATTAGCGATGTCGCGGATCGGTTTGGCTTCGAAAATCCCTTCCACTTCACCAAAGTCTTCAAAAAATGCACGGGGCTCTCGCCGCGCGAGTACCGGAAAATATTCTTCGAGGCTGGGAAGCCGCAATGATGCCGCAAGAGCGTAATTTCATTATATTTTATCAATGCAGCAAGTTTTGACGACAGGAGAAAAAAGTGGACCAGAATAAATTATACGAAATCGAATTTAAAAAGAACGACGGAACCGTGATGAACCTGGCTGGATTCAGGGATAAAACACTGCTCATTGTCAACACAGCCAGCAAATGCGGATTCACTCCGCAATACAAAGGCCTTGAGGCGCTGTATAAGAAATACGCTGCCCGCGGGCTTGTGGTACTCGGCTTTCCCTGCGACCAGTTTGCACATCAGGAGCCGGGTTCCGACGCTGACATTCTGCAATTCTGCCAGATCAATTTTGGGGTAACCTTTCCGCTGATGGCAAAAATCGAAGTAAACGGCCCGGGCGCGCATCCGCTTTTCGCAGAACTTCGCAAGAGAACCGGCGGACTGCTCGGAAATTCGATAAAATGGAACTTCACCAAATTTTTGATTTCACCCGGCGCAACGGTTATCAAGCGCTATGCTCCTTCCGTTGAGCCGGAAAAGCTTGAAAAGGATATAGAGGAATTATTGGCCTCCACCCCTGCTGGTTCTTCCAAATAAAAGTGAAGCCGAAGCCGTATCCAGGAATGTATAGCATTCCGGATGCAATTGCAGAATCGAAGCGGGGTGAAGCGGCGACACTTCGCCGCCAAGGCAGGCTGCAACAGCCTTCGCTTTACGTTCGTCCGGCACCGTATTGATAATGCACCTGCTTTTTAAAATCTGCCGGACACTCATCGAAATGGCACGGTCTGGTGTTGCCTCAACTGAGGGGAACCACCCCTCATTGACTTGCTGTTGGCGGCATGCCTGATCCAGCTTGACAATAAGGTACGGCTGTTCATTCTCAAAGTCAGCGGGAGGGTCATTGAAGGCAAGGTGCCCGTTTTCGCCGATTCCAACAAAGGCAACGTCAATAGTTGCTTTACTGATGACATCGCCAAGCCTTTTTACTTCAACTGAAAGATCAGAAGCATCGCCTGCAATGGCATGAAAAGCCTTGAGCCGGGGCACTTTGCTGACAAAATTATCCTTGAGATATTTGCGGAAACTCGCGCTGTGCGTTTCTGGAATGCCTGCATATTCGTCCAGATGAAAAACTTCTACTACAGACCAATCGATATCCGCTTTGACCAACGCAGCAAGCATTTCGATTTGGCTTAATCCTGTAGCCAAAATGATTGAGGCTGTACCGCGGCGGGCTATTGCCTGCCTTATCTTGCTTGCGCCTGCCAAGGCTGCAAATTGACCGCAGTCCAATTTCGTTTCACTGATAGAAATATTCATGCTGTATTGTAACTCCAGTATTGCGTTCGGACAATTCTCTGTCCGGCATTGACAATCCAGGATTTGAGGTCTAGATTTTTATTAAATTCGAATACAGGAACCAACCATGACTGCAGAAGATTTGGCATACCAGAAGATAATTCACCTGATTCTTGAAGGTCACTATAAACCGGGCGACTTTCTCCTGGAAACGGAGTTGGCGCAGAATCTCGGCATGAGCCGGACACCTATCGGGCGCGCCACCGGACGCCTTGTCGCGGAAGGCTTTTTGAGCCGAATGCCGAAAAAGGGATGCTTCATACCCTATCCAACACCGCAGGATTCCGAGCAGGTTTTCATGGCTAGAATGTCAGTCGAAGGGCAGGCAGCGGCGTTTGCCGCAAAAAATGCCTCTGACGAGGAAATCCGCGAACTCGAAATGATCCTGAAACCTGAAATCGAAGCGCTCAACCGTCTGGATAAGGATGTGACCGCCCAAATCAACCGGCAATTCCACTCCGGTATCGCCAAAGCGTCCCATAACGCGTACCTCGAAGCCTGGGTCACCAAAATTTTCTGGCGCTCAAATCTGTACATATTCTACTTT
>JAJTBL010000120.1 GCA_021286925.1 Spirochaetia bacterium
TTATTTCGATATTCCGCAAGCGCTGCCTTATACCGTGCGAAGTCAAATGGCTTGATGAGATAATCGACTATCCCATACCGCATGGCTTGTTCTACCGTATGCGTATCATGAGCCGCGGTAATCAGAATAAAATCAACCGGATACTCGCAGCGGCGGGCTTCCTTGAGGACATCCAGGCCGTTTACATCCGGAAGATAGACATCAAGCACGACAAGATCAATTTTCTCATTCGCAAGCTCATGGAGCGCGGCAGACCCATTCAGCGCAGTCTTTACAACCTTGAAGCCTTCAACCTGTTCTGTCACCTGCTTGTTGATTTCCGCGACCATAAAGTCATCCTCAACAACCATAACCCGAATATCACCGCTCATCTCCCCTCCCCTCTATCACCAAAGCCGCATCAAGCCTGACTGCGACTGTCACACCTGCCTCTTCATGTACCTCAACAGTACCGTTAAACATGGTCGTGTGCATTTTTACCAACGACAGTCCAATCCCCATATTCTCACCTCCGGTTTTGGAGGTTGCTCCCCATTCAAAAAGACGATCGCGGACTTCTGGATCAATGCCATTTCCATTATCGGAGACTTGGAGCACCAGTTCATCGCCGTCCCTGTGCATATCAACGATAATTCGCTTATCTTTGCGATCCAGAGATTTGAGCGCTTCAATGGCGTTTTGCAAAAGATTCCCGAGAATTGTAACCATCGAAGGAACAACCTGCGCCTGCAGATGCGGCACAAAGAATCCATCTGCAAGTGAAACTTCAATGTTGGCTTCCTGGGCTCCATTAATTTTGGCGAGCAGAAGCGCGGCGATATCTGGTTCAAGCACCCTGGTACGCAAAAGATCGAAGGTTTTCTGCTGAACACTGACTGTTTTGACAATATACCGCACGGCGTCATCATATTTGCCGAGTTGGAGCAATCCCGAAACCACATGCAATCGGTTGAGGTGTTCGTGGTTTTGGGCACGCATGGCATCGATGTATCGATGAACTTCCGTCAACTCTTCAGCAAGAGCGCGGATCTCGCTCAAATCTCTGAATGTTGCGACTGCGCCGATGATCTCAGCGCCGGAAACGAGGGGAATCCGGTTGACTAAGATCACTTTATTGCTGAGCACCTGCTCCTCATCGATGCGCGCTTTTCCGCTTTTCAAAACCTCAGGCAGTTTGGTGTCGGGCATGATTTCCGTAATCGGCTTTCCCTCAACCTCGCCTGAAATGCCGAGAATCAGTCGGGCATTATCGTTGAGAAGAATTATGCGCTCATCGCGATCGATGGCGACAATGCCCTCTTTGATCGAAGAAATGATGACATTGCGCTCTTCAAGAAGGGTCGCTATTTCATGCGGTTCTAGGCCATAGATGATTTTCTTGATGTTTCGGGCGAGCAGGATAGCCCCTATCAGCCCGAGTCCTAGACTGAAGGACGCAGCAGCGAGCAGAACAGTTCCAATGCGGCGTGTTTCACGATCCAGATCCTGCAGGAGAAGCCCCACCGACACAACGCCGATCTGTTTTTCCTCAGCATTCAGGATTGGGACAAAAGCCCGAATCGACAAGCCCAAAGTACCCACAGCCTTCGATATGTACGTCTTGCCTTCGAGCGCCGCCCGTTCATCACCGCCGACAAAGTGCTTACCGAGGCGGTCCGCGATAGGGTGGCTGTATCGTATCGAATTCATATTGAAGACAACCACATAACTGGTTTCGGAAATTATTCGATATCGCTCAGCAAGCGGCTGAATGACAGCAACCGGATCAGGAGCTGAAAAGCCGGTGATGATTTCTTCATCATGCGCAACACGCTGAGCCACCGCCATTACCTTTGCAGAACTCCCATCGATGACATAGCGCTGGAAAAAGCGCTGAACAAAAAAGGTTTCCGTGGCGGTAGCGACGATAGAAACGATGATGAAAACAAAGAATATGCGCCGCTTCAGGCTGATCCGGGCATTTTTTCCGCGTTTGTGCCGAATTGATTCCATGGCGGCAAGTATAGCATACATCCGCCAAAATCGAGAGGTTCTTGTTATTCTTGCCCAAATTGCCAGAGGTAAGGCTGAATCTGGCATTAATTCCGCGTCTTGCTTTCTTGAATCAGTATTATTACTTTCAATAATCATGATAAAGTTGGCTGAAGCTTTTTCAAAAGCAACTGAAGTATAAAATGAGCGCAACTTTATATCAAAAAGGAGGCATTTCAATGAGCAGGGAACAAGCCGTTAAGGGCAAGCCGTCAGTTTCTCAGGACGAATCACTGAAAAAACTGCGGCGTTTCAATGCGATCATGGGGTTTTTACACCTCATTCAGGGTATTTTTATGTGGGTTGTCAGCAATGACAAGACCTACCCCATATTCACCAACTATCTCTCATTCGACCGCGCTACATTTACCTTAAAGCCTAATCCGCAACTTTTATATCAGCTTCGCTTCGGGCCTGCGGTTGCGCTGTTTCTGCTGGCTTCTGCCATGGCGCACTTCTATCTTTCTACCATCGGGTATCAGAAATACCGGGAAAATCTGAAGAAGGGCATGAATCCAATCCGCTTTTATGAATATGCTGTCAGCTCTTCACTGATGATTGTCTTGATCGGCATGCTTGTGGGTGTCTGGGATCTGGGTACGCTCATCGCGTTGTTTGGTATCAATGCGATGATGAATTTATTCGGCATCATGATGGAATATCACAATCAGAACACGAAAAAAACCAGCTGGAGAGCTTTTATCTATGGCTCAATAGCCGGTTTTATCCCCTGGATTGTCATCTTTTTATACTTCATGGGTGCAGTCAGCTCCGGCGACGCAAAACCTCCAGTTTTTGTATATGCCATCATTCCAACACTTTTTGTGATGTTCAACATTTTCGCGATCAACATGGTACTCCAGTATAAAAAGGTAGGCCCATGGCGCGATTATCTTTTCGGCGAACGCGTCTATATCATCCTCAGCCTTGTCGCCAAAACGGTACTGGCCTGGCTTATCTGGTTCGGGACATTGGCCCCGGTTTGATACAAATATCGAGATATGCCTGAAGGAACATGATGGATCACGTTGTAATTTCGACACCAAGGCTGCAATTGCAGGCACTCAGGCTAGCCGATGCTCAGGCAATGTTCGAATATCGGCACGATCCTGCCATAGAAAAATATCAATCATTCCACCCTGCCGCCCTTGAGGATGTGGTTGAATTTATCAGGCTCAATACTGCTGAGTTCAATAGCGAAGGCGCATGGTTTCAGTTTGGTATTTTCCTGCATGACAGACTCATCGGTGATATTGGACTTCACTTTCTTGGCCCTGATAACAGTCAATGTGAAATTGGATATACCATTTGCAAAGCCCAGCAAAGAAAAGGCTATGGAAAAGAAGCTGTGAGCCATCTGGTTGATTATGTCTTCAGGGTTTTGCGCAAGAAAAGCATCATAGCGGTGCTCGATCCTGAAAATGCAGGTTCAAAAGCTTTGCTTGAAAGCATTGGCTTTAAGCAGAGTGAAGTCGTAGCCGGCGAGAATGACCTGCGTTATTCGATTTCAGCTGAAGATTGGGAATAATTTAGCAATCATACGCGATAGGTAAATTTCAAACGTTGGACTCTTTTAAAAGGCATGATGGGAACAAGTCCGATTTTCATGTAATATGGTGGAGCAAAGAGGAAATGCAATCAGTATGATACTTGTCAGCGCATGTCTTGCAGGCTTTCCATGCCGGTGGGATGGGAAAAGCAAAGCCGATCCTCGCGTGATCGATCTTGTCAGGACGGGGAAGGCAATCCCGGTGTGTCCCGAACAGCTTGGCGGCTTGCCTACTCCGCGTCAGCCTGCCGAAAAAAAAGGGGATAAAATTTTCGCCAAAGACGGCACTGATGTTACGATTCAATTTCAGCATGGCGCGGCTATTGTGCTTGCAATCGCTCAGGATTTTCAGTGCGGGAAAGCAATTTTCAAAGCTCGTTCGCCATCATGCGGGAAAGCAATCATTTATGATGGATCATTCTCCGGCACGCTGACACAGGGCGACGGTGTGACCGCTGATTTGCTCATGCAGCATGGCATAGAGGTATATACCGAAGAAGACATGAACGAACCATTGATATGAATCAGCCCGACAATCATGGTGAATTCAAATGCCCAATGCGCCGTTTTTATGAGGTTTTTGAAGGCAGAACAAAAGCAGTGCCAGCAAGTTGTTCCCAGTCCGGCTGATTCAGGTCCTGCGGATAAAGCCCATCGATTCGAATAAGCACTAGCCCGTGAATATAAGCCCAAATGGCAGTCGTATCATGAAGGTTCAGCGGGAGGTTTTCATCATTCTGAACCCCATCCAGCGTATTTGAAAGCAAAACCAGCGTCTTTCTCGCCCACACTTTGAAGGAGTCCGGCATTCTATTAAGGAGTGATGAACTCATGAGCCGGTAAAGCGCTGGATGGCTGACCGCGAAAGCCATGTATGCCTTGCCCATCCGCCCGATAGAGCCCGGCTCATTTCCTCGCGCATTCAATAAATCTTTATACAATAATCGAAAGCCTTCATCCGCCAGCGATGCAAGAAAAATTTCCTTGTTTTCAAAATGCCGGTATGGAGCAGTTTTTGAAACACCAGCCATTTTTGCCAATTCCCGAAGACTCAAGGCTTCTGCGCCTTCTATTTCCAGAACCTCAAGCCCCAGCTCGATGAGTCTGGCTCCTAGATTCCCATGGTGGTAAGCATTCTTTTCTATCTTTATATCGCTCATCTCATTCCCTCGCTTGTAGTATTTCACCATTTTCAGGAAGACTGAAAGCCTGCGTTCCTCAATTTTGCCAAAGTCACTGCAAAAAAGTCGAACATTTTAAAATTTCGTCTCAAAATGCCCATTTTTTCTGATTGCCTAGTTGGCACTGCCAACATTATTCGATAAAATAATATCGATGCCAAGCTGATATGGCAAGAGGCATCGAGGAGTTACCATGACTTTTTTCACGCAGAAATTGAGAAATTCGATTTTAATCGCAATCATCGCAAGCTCACTGACAGCTTGTGCCGGCAACACAACAGCTCGAATCACCCAAAATACACTGATTACCGCAGGTCCGCGCATCGAGCTCGAGATGATACCGGGGCCCTTCTACGAGTATGAAATGCACACGCTTTTTTCTAAATATACGGTAAGGCCACAGATAGCAGTTTGGTTGGAAACGCTTGATGGCAGATATATCGGTACAATCTATGCTACTGAAGCGTCGGTTACTGGAAAATTCAAGATGGCACCCAAAAAAGGGCGGCCGGAAGCGCTGCCGGTGTGGTCAGGCCGGAAAACAAAGAATATCGATGCGGTGTCGGCCCCAACAGCAGCTGGCAAAAAACTGATTTATGGAAGCGCAGCTGTTTCGGGCCTCCAACCCGGCCGCTATGCGATCATGCTGGAAACCAATCGTTCTTACGATTGGAACAAAACCTATACAAAAAAGAATTCAGGCGTAAACGGACAGCCATCGATTGTCTATCGTGCTGAACTCGATATCGGTTCAGGCAGCAGAACGACTGCATTCGAACCCATCGGCACTGGTTCTGTGGATGGATCCGATGCCAGAATCCAGTTGGGACTGCAGGGCATCGACACCGCTCTCCAGCTTTTTTCATCATTGCAGGTCACCTATCGGGATTGACATTAGATAAATTTTTATATATAAATAATTATCTTATGAACCAATCTGGAAAAACCATCACCATCTGCATGGGAAGCTCATGCTACGCTCGCGGCAATGTTTACAATATCGAGATTATCCAATCATGGCTCCGGCAGCATGGGCTCGAGGCTGAAATTGAAGTTGTCGGAACTTTGTGCGAAGGGCAATGCAGACAGGGACCGATTGTGAAAATCGGCGCGGCTGTCTATCAGGGGGTTACGGCTTCCAGCATTTCAGAAATTTTGGCTCACGAGTTTTTGGAAGTTCATCATGGATAGTGCCCAAGTTATCTACACCGAACTCACCGAGTGTCAGGACTGCTATAAATGTTTGCGGGAATGCCCGGTAAAAGCGATTCAAATTGTGCAAGGTCATGCTCGAGTCATGGAAGATCGCTGTATCCACTGCGGCAACTGCGTGGAAATCTGCCCGCAAAAAGCGAAGAAAGTGCGCAGTGATCTTGAACGGGCGAAAATCCTCATCCGCCTCAGGCAAAAAACCGTTCCTTCGCCCGCTCCCT
>JAJTBL010000121.1 GCA_021286925.1 Spirochaetia bacterium
AGCCAGTAACGAAAATATGATAGTTATGCTCCAAACCCCGAAAAACGGGCTTACCAAACTGCTCTTTGCAGCCAGGGAGCCGAGCATTTGGGCTACATAATATACCGTAGCGGTACCCAGGCTGAAAAGCAGGCTCATCAAAAGGATGTTCTTTCGAAACAAGCCCGAAAAAACGAGCGACAATCCAAAAACGATTGGAATCGTCAACAGTGTTGCATAGCGCTTGTTGTATTCTATCTCGGCTTCCGCGGATGGCAGGCCGGCGTTTTTAAGAAAACCAATATAATTTTTAAGCGAAACAAGCCGCATCATCGCCGGATTTTTCGTTATCATCGCAAAGGATTCAGGAGGTTCAGAAACAGCTTGATCGGAGAAGTTGCCGCCCGGCAATTCTGTCCAGGCGTTTCCCTGCGTTCGGGCAAAAATCTTTGCACCGCTAAAAAGCCATGTGCCGTCTGTCCAAGTGCCTGAATCCGCTAGAATTCGGCGGGAAGGGAGCCCATCCTCATCTCGCTCCAGAATATCGATATCACGCATCGTTGCCGTTTGCGGATGAAACCGTGCACAGCGATAGACCATCCGCCCTTTTTGGGCAAGAATCGTAATACCTTCGGCATTAAAACTGCTGCTTTTGCTTCCCAGCATGGTCTGATACAGCGTATCCCGTTGCATGGAGGCCGGAATGGCCAGATATTCATTCATGCCGAAAATGGCAAAAGCGCTTGCAATCGCCAGGATAAAAATGGGGATGTTCAATTTTCTGAGGCTGACACCGGAGCTGTAGATAACCATGAGTTCGCCGTTGGCTTGCAGTTCTGAAAGACTCATCGTAAGGGCGAACAAGAAGGCAACGGGAAACACCTCGATGCTGTGCCGTGGAATGCCTGCCGCAACCCAGAGGAAAATCTTTGCAACCTCGGCTCCTGATGCGAGAAATCGCCACAAGGAACTGAAAAGCTCAGCAAGAAGAAAGATCATCACCAAAAAAAGCTCTCCGCCAACTAGACGCCTAAATACTGATACAATGAGCAATTGCTGAAGGCGAAGCGGTTTCAGTGACAGTGTCATAAAAACCTTCTGGTTGAAAAATGCCTGAGCGCAAGCATGATGAGCGCAGCGGCAAGAACAAGAAGATCAGGAGCCCACATTGCCAGCGCCGGGTCGAGAGCGCTCCGCAAGCCCAAAGTCTGCCCGGCGAACAGCAAAGCCCAATAAGCGACGGAGAGCAGAAGTGCAAGGCCGAATCCTGCGGTCCTGCCAGCTTTTCCTGTTCCGAGCCCAAGCGGAAAAGCGAGCAAAGCAAAGAAAAATCCTGCGGCTGGTATTGAAAACTTCTTATTGTATTCAAGCTTGTAGATTTGCAGGGTTCGGTCCTGCGGCAGAGCTGTTGCCGAGGCGCGGTATTCATTGACGTTCCTGGACAGCGCCGCAAGCGGTGCCTCTGCAGGATTTTTTTGGGTTTTGGCCGCTGCAACTGGAACAGCCTGCTCTTCGAGAATTGGAGAAAGCTCTTTGCCGTAGGCAGCAAGAAGCCGTGCTTGGGTACGCGATTTTTGCATTTTGCTGTCGCCAATCCGCTTTTCGAGATTCGCGGCCTTGTCGGCAATTTTGCTTTTTATTTGCGCGGAAGACATCTCCGACGGTCCCGCACTGCTGAACCCCGTAATCGGCTCGCTGATTTTGATTCGATATTGAACCTGATCAGCTCTGGAAATGGTAAAGTGATCCGGTTTTTTCCCGTCGATTTCCTGCTGCCAGACTGAATCCATCGTTACTACGGCATTGTACTGATCCGGCGATATGCTGAACCAAGCCTTTTGGGCCGCTATCAGCGTTTTTGCTGAAGAGGCCGCATTTTCATTTTGAGGATAGAGAAGCACAGCTCCGATTGCGTCATCTTTTTTTTCACCGGTGACAATCGTCATCTGCGCGTAATTCTTGACTGAATAGGCTCCAAGCTCGACCGATGCCGATTTGGCGACCAGCTGTCCGTATTCCCTTTGGAAGGCCTTTGTACCCCGGGGCAAAAAATAATCGTTCGATTGAAAGGAAATAAAGGATGAAAGCAGACCAATGATGATAAATGGCAGATACATAGTTCGGATTGAAATGCCGCTTGCCGCCATGGCCAGAAATTCGTTATCGGAATTGAGGCGCGCCGAGGCCATAAGGCCGCCAGCCAGCGCAGAGAAGGGAAAGGAAATTGTCACTATTGAAGGCAAAGAATAAAAGAGTAGGAGGAGGGTTTTTTGCAGCGGAACATTTTTGGACAGAATTTCTTCTGCCATCAGAAGAATCTGATTGATGAAGAAGACTACGAAAAAAAAACAGAATGAAATAAGCAAAGAGAACATGAATTCTCTGCCAATATAAAGAAATATCTTTTTTTGTCGAAAAGGGGCGAAGGTCTTTTCGTGCATCGCAGCTCCAAAATGCCGGCTTTTTGCTTTTAGCGGCCAGTTGAACCAAACCCGCCATCCTGCCTATCTGTTTCGCCGATAACTTTCACCGGCGAAAATTCGGCTTTAGTATACCTCGAAATGACCATCTGCGCTATTCGGTCCCCCGGATGGATGGCAGCGGCTGTGCTCCCCAGATTGACCAGGATAACCTTGATTTCGCCGCGGTAATCCGAATCGATAGTACCCGGTGTGTTGAGGCAGGTTATGCCATGTTCGAGAGCCAGGCCTGATCGCGGCCGGATCTGAGCTTCATAGCCGTCAGGCAGTTCAATCCGAATGCCGGTGGGGATGGCCCGCCGCTCTAGGGGTTTCAGCGTAATGGTTTCTGAAAGCCTGGCGCGCAGGTCAGCACCGGCGGCTCCGATAGTCTTATATTCAGGCATGGCCGCGCCTTCATCCAGGAGTATGGGGATTGTAATCTTTAGCTCTTGCATGGGCGTTTTCTCCGCGATTGTACGGTTTGAAATCCAAGCCTCTGTGCTGTATACCTGTCGAGCGGGCCGAAAAGAAATTGAAAAGCAGAGGTTTTAAGGGTATCCCCCTTGGCCAATTGCATCAATACCGTTTCAACCTGCTGTCTGTCAACAGAAAGATAGCGCTCAAGCTCGTCCTTTTCATTTAAAACAAGCCCGGTGTCAATAAAGTTGCGCGCTATCCTCCGCGTTCTGAATTCCGGGTCTTCCAGCATGATCTGGAAACTGCCGGCCAGCCGCTTTCGGTGATCGCTCAACTCCTGGTCACTCAAAGGCTGGGAAAACAGATTTTCCAATTCTCGATCAAGCAGTGCCAACAAACGTTCTGCATTGTCCGGTTCGAATGCCGAAACAATGAGAAGAATCGCTTCCGTCCGTGAATGGTAAAGACTGCTGGAAATCGTATAGGCAAGCCCTTCTTCCTCGCGGATTTTTCTGAAGAGCCGAGACGAGGAGGACTCTCCGATCAGGTTCGAGACGAGGGCTAGCGAATAATAGTCGAAACCGAAAAAAGGCCGGTCGAGTTGGAAGGCTTCGACATGAAATTGCTGCGAAGAGGCAATTTTTTTATAGACTTTGCCCGCTTGGGGCTTTGGTGCCGAATTGGACTCACATGGTTTCATGCCAGCAGTGCTTGGGTCAAAAGCTGCGCGGATTTCGGCAAGCGTTCTTTCCATCAACCTGGCAATTTTTTCAGCAGACACCGGCCCCGACACTGCAATGATGGCATTGGCGGGTGTCAAGAAGCGCTGATAAAACCTAATCACGGCATCGCGGGTCAGTGCTTTGACATCTTCAATGTTTCCCGTTATCGGAAAGGCTCCGGCCTGCCCGCTCCAGAATTGGACAAAAAATTCATCCAGCAATCGTTCTTCGATCTCATCGCTGGATTGCAGTATTTCAGCAATAACAACATTCCGCTCTTTTTCAAATTCGCTGGCCGGGAATGTGGAGGCAAAAGCCATATATGAAAGCAGATTCAGCGCTGTCTGCCACTCCGGCTCAGGAACATGTGCATGAATGCAGAGCGTATCTCGCTCGGTAAAGCCATTCAGAAAGCCGCCTGCACCCTCGGCAAGCGGCCAGATTTCCTGCGCCCCATAGCGGATGTTGCCCTTGAACAGCATGTGTTCGATAAAATGGAAAAAGCCTCTTTCACAAGAGGCTTCATGTCTGGAACCGTAGGGAAACCAGATGGAACAAAAAAAACTGCTCGCCGCCGGCCGATGGTCAACCAGAAGGGTTGGACCACTAGGCAGGCTGACCTGTGTCAGCATGGGCTATGACTTAACGGCGGTGCTGTGAATCGCGCCTGTCGTCTGAAAAACGCCTCGGATCTCGGGGGCGGCTGTCAGGTCTCGGCGCCGATGCCGGAGCGTTGCCGTTTTCATCGAGAGCATCCACCAGGGCGAGGTTGAGTCTTCCCATGTGGTCAATCTCAAGGAGTTTTACTTCAACACTGTCGCCTTCTTTGACAACATCGGTAACCTTCTCAACTCTGCCCTTGGAAAGTTTGGAAATGTGGGCAAGCCCTTCTTTTCCAGGAAGAATCTCAATGAAGGCGCCGAAGTCCATGATGCGTTTGACGGTGCCTTTGTAGACTTTTCCGACCTCTGGTTCTTCGACCATGCCAAGCACGGCGTCGCGGGCTTCATACGCAGCTTTCTGATTTTTCCCGTAGATGGTGACATTGCCGTCTTCGTCGATGTTGATCTGGACGTCGTATTTTTCACACATGGCTTTGATATTTTTACCGGACGGCCCGATGACGGCACCGATCTTGTCCTGGTCAACCTTTGCGACAACCACTTTTGGCGCATATTCCGAAATATCGCTGGCCGGTTCAGCCATGGTCGCTTCCATGATGCCGAGGATGTGGAGTCTGCCTTTTTTGGCCTGGGCAAGGGCTTTCGTGAGAATCTCAGTCGATACCGAGGAAATCTTGATGTCCATCTGGAAGCCGGTAATGCCGTCTTTGGTCCCCGCGACTTTGAAGTCCATGTCGCCAAGGTGATCTTCATCGCCGAGGATGTCAGAAAGCACGGCATAACGCTCGTTGTCGGTAATGAGTCCCATGGCAATGCCTGCGACGGGTTTTTTCAAAGGAACGCCAGCGTGCATCAGAGACAGCGAGGAAGAGCAAACAGTTGCCATGGAAGATGATCCGTTGGATTCAAGCACTTCCGAGACCACTCTGATGGTGTACGGGAACTTTTCTTTCGGCGGCAGCATGGCTTCTACCGAGCGCCGTGCAAGGTCGCCATGGCCGATTTCGCGCCTGCCAGTACCGAGTCTGCCGACTTCGCCGACCGAGAACGGCGGGAAGTTGTAGTGCAGCATAAAGCGTTCGCGGCGGTCGCCTTCGATATCATCGAGGATTTGCTCATCGAAAACGGTGCCCAGCGTTGTAATAGCGAGAGCTTGTGTTTCACCGCGGGTAAAGAGTGCTGAGCCGTGCGTTCTGGGCAGAACTCCCACTTCGCAGGTGATGGGGCGGATATCTTCAAGGCCGCGCCCGTCGACGCGAAGTCCCTTGTCGAGAATACTGCTCCGGAGGATTTCATACTGAAGATCGTCCATGAGCGTTGAGAAAAGCTTTTTCTGGGTATCGTCGGTCAATGCATCAGCAAAGGCTGTTTCGGTTTCCTTAATTGCCTGGCTGACCGCCTTGCCGCGTTCCTGCTTTACTTTAGTAAACAGGGCTTTGGAGAGTTTTTCGTGGGCATAGGCACGGATTTCGTCAGCCCGATTCAGGGTGACGGTCAGCGGTGCGAGCGGGAGCTTTTCCTTGCCAGCGAGAGCCCGGAGTTCCTCGATAGCGGCGCACAGCCGTGAGATCGGTTCTTTTGCGCATTCAATGGCGGCAATCATTTCTTCTTCGGAGACTTCATGCGAGCCGCCTTCAACCATCGTGATGCCGACAGCGGTGCCGGCTACGACAATTTCCAGCTTCGCTTTGGCGATCTGATCGAATGTTGGGTTGACGATGTACTCGCCATCCAAGAGGCAGACACGAACTGCCGCAATCGGCCCAGCAAAGGGGATGCTGGAAATGTGCACCGCAGCGCTGGCCGCGTTGACAGCGAGGATATCGGGCGGGTTGATCTGATCGGTTGAGATGCAGGTCGGCACTACCTGAATTTCGCGGCCAAAAGCCTTGTCAAACAGGGGTCGCATGGGTCTGTCGATAATCCGTGAAACGAGGATTTCCTTATCTTTCGGCCTGGCTTCGCGTTTG
>JAJTBL010000122.1 GCA_021286925.1 Spirochaetia bacterium
GCGACAATGAATTCTGGATTTTCCCGGTACATGGCGGAACCGGGGTGTATCTGGATTTTTTCAGCAGTCAATGAGCGGAACAGACCGCGTTCCTGGCGGGCACAGACAAATTGGATAAGGCCTCTGCTGACGGCGCACAGATAATCGAATTTCGAGCCTCCGCGCAAAATGGGAACTCCCATATCGGATACGATGATTTCAAGCTGTTCTCGAATCCGCACGATTTCAAACATGGTGCGCTCATCCAGAAAGTTCTTTTCACAGAACCTGGTTTTATTGGGCGCAGCAGAAAAGGCTTCAAAAAGCCTGAGATAGGTAATGAAATCTCCCATCGGATCCCGGAAGGCATGGTGAGCGCTTCGCGCCTCAAGCTCCTGCCCGGGAGGCAGAACGTAGGGACTCATGGTAGAGAGGAAGGCTGCAGCGACAAGCACCTCATGCAGAACGTCCGGGTATTTCATGATCGCTTCGACAATCATCCGCGAAAGCCGCGGTAAAAGCGGGAATGCGCACATCATCTGGCCGGTGGATGAGAGCGTTCGGTCGGGGTTCAGCGAATCGAGCAGATTCAGGACATCAATGGCTCCGGCAATGCCGCTCTTGGGAGGTTTGGAGATAAAATCAAAATTTTCGAAGTCGGTTATTCCGAGTTCTGCCATCCGCAGCACAACTTCCGAGAGATCGGTTCTGTATATTTCTTCTGTTGTAAAGAGCGGTCTGCTTTCAAAATCCTTTCTCGCATAGAGCCGATAGCAGACGCCGGGAGCGGTTCTTCCTGCTCTGCCCTTGCGCTGGTTGCAGGAAGCCTTGGCTATCGGCGCTTCTATCAGGCTGGATGTAAACGTGCGGTGATTGTAGTAATTCAATTTGGCGAGTCCTGAATCGATGACAACGGTCACCCCGTCGATTGTAACGCTGGTTTCTGCAATATTCGTGGCAAGAATGACTTTTATCTTGCCTTCCGGGGCAGGATCGAAAACCCGCTCCTGCTCATCCTTGCCAAGCCGGGCATACAAGGGCACCAGGTGGAGCAGAGGGTAGATAGGGCTTGCGGCGAGGCGAACCATACAGCCCTTGATGGTCTTTTCGCCCGGCAGGAAAATGAGGATGTCACCTCGTTCTCCTTCATCACGGTTTTCAAGAGTACGATTGAGGACTGCATGTATTTTTTCATACAAGGCCTCATCGCTGTAGCGCAGAACGCTGGATTCGGCAGCTTTTGCGCCGGAATCCATGTTTTTTTTCTCTTCAGTGCTTTCGGCTATAGGGTCGTAAATGACAGTGACGGGATAGGTCTGCGTTTCGATTTTAACAATAGGGCATTCGCCGAAATATTCAGAAAACACTTCAGCATTGATGGTGGCTGAGGAGACGATAACCTTGAAATCATGCCGCGCTTCTATGATTTTTTTCATAAGCCCTAGAATAAAGTCGATATTGAGACTGCGCTCATGGGCCTCATCCACCATGATTATCTGGTATTTTGAAAGATAGGGATCGAGTTTCAGCTCCTGCAGGAGGATACCGTCGGTCATTATCTTGATTTTGGTTTTTGTTCCGGTTTTATCTTCAAAACGCATTTTATAGCCGACCAGCTCTCCAACTGTGCATCCAACCTGGCGGCTTATAAAGTCACTGACTGACAGAACGGCAATCCGGCGCGGCTGAGTTACGCCAATAATGCCCCGCTCTCCATAGCCTGCTTCATGGAGAATAATCGGAAGCTGGGTGGTCTTGCCCGATCCTGTGGGGCTTTCAACGACTATAACCTGGTTCTCTTGCAGGGCGGAAAGAATTTTGTCTTTTTGCTGATATACGGGAAGTTCGTGAGGATTCATGGTTTTATCATAGCGTAAAATTTGGTTTCCTGCCAGAGAGTTCGGTGGAAATAGCTGATGCATCTTCGGCTGATTTCTGGTATAATTTCGGCATGAGCTTGTACATACCAGCCGTCTACGCAATCCTTATTCTGGCTTTTACGGGTATAGCATCAGGGAAAATACCGCGCCTTGCCATGAACCGAGCCAGCATTGCTCTGACTGCGGCTATCCTTCTGATCGTATTCAGAGGCATATCCGCAGAGGAAGCTTTTGCTGCGATCGATATCGAAACCATAGCGCTATTGCTCGCGATGATGATTATTGTCGCCAATGTTCGGATTTCTGGCTTTTTTACCCTGGCCGGCAGTAAAATTCTTTCAGTAGCTCAGACTCCGCGGCAATTCCTGGCCATCGTTGTTTTTATCTCGGGATTTTTGTCTTCTGTCTTTCTCAATGACACCATCTGCATCATGCTGACACCGCTTGTGGCGGAAATCGCGCTGCTCTCCAAGCGTGATGGCCGGCCCTATCTTATCGCGCTCGCCGTCAGCGCAAACGCCGGATCCTGCGCCACAATTATCGGAAACCCGCAAAACATGCTTATCGCGGCTCAATCGGGTATCTCATTTTTCACCTTTTTCCTGTACCTTGCACCTCCTTCTATCCTAGCAATGTTCCTTGCCTATTTCGTGACGATTTTGGCATTTCCTGCGGAATTTTCCAAAACTAGCCAGGCGAAACTGCACTATGGGCAAACAATTGTCGGAAACGAGCATTCTGAAGGAGCACAGATTGACAAAGCTCTGGTCATAAAAAGCCTGCTTGCGTCTTTCTTGCTGCTCACCCTGCTGGCATTCGGCGTCAGAACGAGTGTTGCGGCCCTGGTGTCAGCCTCGCTTTTGCTGATCACGCGGCGAATTCATCCCGAACGGGTCTTTTTAGAAGTTGATTTTACCCTCCTCGTATTCTTTTCCGGTCTTTTTATTCTTACCAGCACAGTAGCCCGGACCCCTGTATTCAAGGGCTTTTTAAGCAATGTTCTTCCAATGCTGAACCGGCCGGGAGGATTCTTTGCCGCTGTTGTCACCCTGCTCTCGAACATTGTCTCCAATGTACCGGCAGTTATGCTCCTTTCGCCCGTGGCAAAAGGCTTTTCCGACCCGATCACCGCCTGGCTCATGCTCGCCATGGCCAGCACCTTTGCAGGCAATTTAACCCTGCTGGGATCCGTCGCCAACCTCATCGTCGCGGAACAAGCAAAAAAATCCTCCATTGTGATCAGTTTCATGGACTATTTCAAAGTTGGCTTTCCGGTAACCATTATTTCCATCATGATGGGTGTTGTGTGGCTCGGGCTGGTACGATAAGGAAACACGATGAATCCATATAAAAAAAGCGGAGCGTTTGACCTTTCTTCCGACAATGAAAAGCCCGTTCTGCCTGAACAGGGCATCTTCACCGTCTCAAGTCTTACCCAGATGATCAAGAATAATCTTGAATCGTCATTTTCCCACGTTCAGGTGGACGGTGAAGTTTCAAACGCCAAGCTATCTTCGGCAGGCCACCTCTATTTTTCACTCAAAGACCGGGAAGCACTGATTCAGGCGGTGATGTTCCGCTTTCAAATGAACTCGCTGGACTTTGCTGTGACCGATGGCATGAAAGTCCGCGTGACCGGCTCTGTTTCGGTTTATGCACCGCGGGGCCAATATCAACTCCTTGTCAGTACTCTGCGCAAGCAAGGTGTTGGAGATATCCTTGCCATGCTCGAAGAGCGCAAGCAGCGTCTCGCCCGGGAAGGCTTGTTCGACAATGACAAGAAAAAACCCTTGCCTCGTCTGCCCAGAAAAATCGCGGTCATCACAAGTCAGCAGGGAGCCGCGCTTCACGACATCCTGACGGTTTTAAAGCGAAGAAATAGCGGCATCGATGTTGTTATCCTGCCTGCGCCGGTTCAGGGCGAAGATGCCCCGCCGGTGCTTGTAAAGCGATTGCGCCAGGCTAATCGTTTTAATCTCGCCGATGTCATCATAATCGGGCGCGGCGGCGGCTCGCTTGAAGATCTTTTGGCTTTTTCAGATGAATCTGTCGTGCGGGCGATTGCGGAATCACGAATTCCCGTTGTTAGTGCGGTTGGGCATGAGGTTGACTGGTCACTGGCGGACTTTGCGGCCGATGTCCGGGCACCAACTCCTTCAGCGGCAGCGGAGATGGTATCCGAAAACAAGGATGCTATCGCCAGCCAAATAGAGCAGTTCCATGATGAACTTGCTGCATCTATCGAATCGAAGCTGAATTATGCGAGACTCTCGATCAAAAGCTTTTCGCCGGCGGACATTGAAGCCCGCTTTTCGAGAATTTTCATGCCGCTCGCCCGAAGACTCGACGATTCCATCGACATTATAACACAAACATTGCAAGATCGAATTTCCAGTGCACTGCATGCCCTTGCGCTGTTGGAAAGCGACCTGCAATCATCCAACCCGCTGGCAATTCTGGAGAAAGGATATGCGGTGGTTCAGCGGAAAGACCCCGGTTCCGGACGTCTTGAAAAAGCACCGATTATCGATGCAAAAGATCTCGCCGCGAATGATTTGCTTGCCATTACTTTTGCCAGCGGAATGGCTGACGCGGCAGTAAAGGAGATTTATACCTATGAAAAGCTTTGAAGAAAGACTTGAAAAACTTGAGCAGCTTGCAGAGCAAATCAAAGATCCTAAACTGCCCCTTGAGAAGGCTGTCTCGGTCTTTGAAGAAGGCATCAAGCTATCCCGCAGTTTGAAAAAAGAGCTGGAATCCATTCAGGGCAAGGTGGAGATATTACTGAATGATCCAGATGACGAGGATGCCGAAACGCCAAAAACAGCTGATTTTGATACCGAAAATCAATGAAACAGCTCGGAAAAACGTTCTTTCAGCGATTCAATCAATGATCGATCGCTTTCAGGCATAGGCAGAGCCGCTAGTTCCTCTCTGCTGACCCATGTCAGCTGGATGTGTTCATGCAAGGTAATTGCGGACAAATCCTCCAGCATGGTTTCTGGAAGGGCAACTACCCAGGCAGCAAGCTCGCTTTCCCCGTGCCGATTGACAAAACTGCTCTCACCGAGTTTTCGGACAGGCTGGATGCTTATATCAAACTCTTCGAGGAACTCGCGGATCAGCGCCTGCTCATCGGATTCACCTGGTTCAACCTTTCCCCCAGGGAACTCCCACAGCAGACCGATTGCGCCTCCAGCCTTGCGTTTTCCAACGAGCACAGTCCCTGCACGAACCGCTATACCTGCTACTGAACGATGTTTTCCCACAGCAATTCCTCTGACGCTACCCTATCCGGATGTTTGTCTGCCGTCAAGCTGTTCGGTCGGATTTTCAACAGCCTCACAGGATAGTACTTTTAGAATCGGCAGCAATTCAGCTGCAGAAAACCATCCAGCTTTTGTATATAATCGTCTGCCGGCGTCACCATGACAGGCGACCGCATGGATAGTGCTTTGCAAGGCCAGCGTCCAGGTATCAACAGCTTTATTTTTTTGCACTGCACAGCGAAGCGCCAAATCTCCGGCAAGGAAACCTGCTAAAATGTCGCCGGAACCTGCCGTTCCGAGTCCCGGGCACTGTCCGTCCCATATCGAAAACCGCTGTGATGGCTTGGCCTTCGGCGAACAGATCCAGGTTACATGGCTTTTATACACGATGATCGCATTGAGCTTTTCCGCTAGTTGTTCAAGCAGCTCACCAAAAGGGAGATTTTCCTGCGAAGGAATAAAGTGCTGGACAAGCGCCGCAAACTCACCAGGATGCGGCGTTAGTATCAACGGGGCTGTACGGTTCTGCATTTGGGAGAACATTGCAAGGCTGCCGCTTTCAGCCAGAATTCGCAGAGCATCGGCATCAAGAACAAGCGGAATATTGAGGCGGAGCAGTTTTTCAAGAATTCTGCAATGTTCAGGAGTTTTTCCCCACCCCGGACCGGCAAGAATAGAATCGGCTTTCAAACTGTCTGTTTCCAAAACGCTTTCCGGCCTGGTCATGACGGCGGGAAGAGCTGGTGCGGCCATCGCATACGCTTCGTCTTGTATGAAAAACTGAACATAACCGGCGCCTGCCGCTTGTGTTGCTTTGCAGGATAGAAAGGCAGCACCAAGTGTGCCGACTGCGCCTGCCAAAACTGCCACCCTGCCACGTGAAATCTTGTATGCATCGCCAGCAAGATATATCTGAGCCTGGCGGATAGCATCAGCTTCGATAATGCTGCCTTCTGCCATGCTTTGAACGAAACTGAGCGGGAAAACATCATCAGCAATGAAAATCTGACCTGCACAAGACCT
>JAJTBL010000123.1 GCA_021286925.1 Spirochaetia bacterium
GATAAATCCGCCGGGAATTTTACCAGCGGCATAGTATTTTTCATTGTATTCAACCGTGAGCGGAACAAAATCCAGTCCCTCGGTCACCTTGTCCGAACAGCAGGCTGTCGCGATGACGGCGCTTCCGCCATAGGTCGCGAAAACAGCACCAGCGGCTTGCTTTGCCATTCTGCCTGTCTCGAACACCATTGTTTCATTGCCAACCTGGCAACGTACTGTCTGTACCATTTCTTTTCCTTCTTACCTTTACCGGCGTATCATTTTAGAAAGCCGGATGCAACACCAAAAGGCCCGCGCAGAATGTATCATGCGGGGCCTTTCCATTTTTTCCTGCCTGTACCTTATTTGCGAATCTGCAATTTTTGGACAAGTGCTCGATAGCCTTCAAGATCGGTTCTCTGAAGATATTTCAGAAGCTTGCGGCGCTGGCCGACAAGTTTGAGAAGTCCGCGGCGGGAGTTGGTGTCTTTCTTGTGGGTCTTGAAATGCTCGGTCAGGTAGGTGATTCTTCCCGTCAGCAGAGCTACCTGCGTTTCAATCGACCCCGTGTTTTTCTCATCTTTCCCATATTCGAGAATGATCTGGGATTTTTCTTCTTTCGTCAAAGCCATCTGTTCCTATCTCCTTCTACTCTTTTGATAACATTGCCACGATCGCCACCTTCTCCCACCGGCGATTCGCAGTTGAATGTATGCATACTCGTCGTGCGGCAATTTCCGCTTCAGCCTCGTACTCGATGATACCATCACGGCATTTGACAAGGTACATCCCTTCCGGCGGAAGTACAGCATCCTCAGGCGGTCTGAAAATCAAACCATCCTTGGGACTATTGTCAATCGCCACGACGGGAATCTCGTATTCCCGGCCCAGCATCGCTTTCGCCTCATGCAATCTGCCATCGAGAATGGCAGTCCGAATCCGCGAAGAGCTTATGGGGTGCCCGTTATGCATCACAGGCTCCAGTATTTCGGCCTTAATCCCACGTACAGCACAAATGGCAGCCAAAGCTTGCGCGTCGGTGTCCATTTTATGTCCGCACCTGAAATTGGGACCTACACACAGGTACTCCGCCCCTCCAGCCGCAAGACCAGAGAGAAACTCAACACCTGTCAGTTTACCGAAATTTTGAGAAAAGTCAATGAGTACGCAGGCTTCCATGCCCGCGGCCTCAAAGCTTGAAAGTTTTTGATCGAGGGAAAAAAGACTGCCTTTATAGGTCGCTGGATGCAAAAGCTTCTTCGGATTTTCTTTGAATGTGACCACAGTGCGACACAGTTGAGCATTCTGTTCCGCAACTTTGGCAAGAAGCTTTTGATGTCCGAGATGGACACCATCGAAGACGCCTATTGTCAGCGCACGGCGAATTGCTCCGTTGCCAGCGGTCATTTCTTCCCATGACAGGATATTCATACTGCCGCCGCCCCAGCACTCGGCATGACCTTGCGGTACATCCGCTTACCGCGCGAAATCGACACGATCCCAAGGAATACCGAAGCCTCAGAGAAAATTGCAGAATCGGTCTCGCTGCAGTTCATATCGAATCCTTTTGCTGTTTGCGGGAATACCAGACGATCCAAAGCTCCAGGGTGACCGTTCAGAAAAGCCTTTTCAAATGCAAATGGGATCTCGCCCACGAGCAAGCCCAGCGATTCAGCAATCTGCGGCGTAAGGCTGAAAAACAGTTTACTAGCCGGTTGCTGCTCAGCAGGATCTGCGTTTTGGAGCTCAAAAATGCCGACCCTGGTTCGCCTGAGGTTTTTCACATATGCAAGACTGCCGCAGGCATGAGCTATGTCACGGGCAAGCGCACGGATATAGGTTCCTGAAGAACAATGCACGGTGACCTTTGCCAGATTGTCTTGGTATTCTCTCAATGAAATCGAATATATTTCGATATCCCTGGGTGCAAGCTCTACCTCTTTGCCGGAGCGGGCAAGCTGATAAGACCGTTTTCCGTTGACGTGGATAGCGGAATATTCAGGCGGCCGTTGTTTGAGCGGACCTATATGCTGGTTCAGGGCCGCTTCGAGGCTCATCAGGTCCGGAGCAGGAGCTTTGCCGATTATGGTGCCTTCAGGGTCAAGGGTGTCGGTTTCCATGCCAAATTCGATTTCGGCTTCATACACCTTATCCAGTCCGGTAAACCAGGGAGACAGGTGCGAATAATCTCCCGCCAGCACAACCATCAGTCCTGAAGCGAATTTATCAAGCGTCCCGGTATGGCCGATTCGCAAACCGGGGAAAGCCTTCTTTACTCCAGCCAGCGAAGAAAATGAAGTGATGCCGGATGGCTTATCAAGAAGCAGAATTCCTCCGGATATCATTCCTTGACAAGTCCCTTGATCTTTTCTGTCATCTCGAGGCCGTCACGGATACCAACATCGGCAATGAAATGGAGTACCGGCGTCAATCTGAGCCTGACGGTTCGGGCTATCTGCGACTGAATATAACCTGCCGCATGCTCAAGACCTTGTACAGCCTCGTCCAGCGACAGATTTTCAGTGTCGAGACAACTGACCCAGACTTTTGCGTGAGAGCCGTCACGGGAGGCTTCCACGCGGGTTACAGACACCAGCGAACTGACCCGCGGATCTTTGACTTCGCCTCGATTGATGAGATTGGATATCTCTTCACGAAGCAGTTCTTCAAGCCTTCTGAGTCTGATCTGATCCATTGTCCACCGCCTGGCCCAGCGTACGGGCCACTTCGACTGTTTCAAAAATTTCCAGGATATCGCCAATCTGCAGATCATTGCAGTTTTCTATGCCGATACCGCATTCATAGCCAGCAGAGACTTCCCGGGCATCATCCTTGAAACGTTTGAGCGAGTTGATTTTGCCTTGGAAGATTTCGATCGATTCCCGAATAATGCGAACCTGGCTGTTCCGCCGGACAACGCCTTCGAGGATGTAACAACCTGCAACGATGCCGACTTTCGGAACTTTGAAAACTTCACGGACTTCGGCCTTGCCGATGTCCTGTTCCTTGAGTTCTGGTGACAGCATGCCTTCCATGGCTTTCTGGATGTCTTCCTGAACACGATAGATTATATTGTATTTTCGGATATCGACTTTTTCCCGGTCTGCAAGGGCTTTGGATGCCGGCGTCGGTCTGACGTTGAACCCGATAATGATCGCGTCCGAAGCGGCAGCCATCATGACATCGTCTTCCGATATCGCGCCAGCAGCTGCGCGGATGACATTGAGGCGGATTTCTTTGGTTGAAAGTTTTTCCAGCATGCCTTTCAGCGCTTCAACTGAGCCTTGTACATCGCCCTTGATGATAACCTTGAGTTCCTGGGCTTCACCCGCTGAAATTGTCTCATAGAGGTTGTCAAGCGTAACTTTCTTGACGTTTCTGCCTTCTTCGTATTTTTTCAGTTCCTGACGTTTCAGCGATATGGCGCGGGCGTACTTTTCCTCCTCAACCACTTCAAAGGGGTCGCCTGCCATCGGCATTCCTTCAAAGCCCAGAACTTCAACGGGGGTTGAAGGTGTCGCTTCTTCGACCCGTACTCCCTTATCGTTGAACATTGCACGGACTTTTCCAGGATAGATGCCGGCGACAAAGGGATCGCCGATTC
This sequence comes from Spirochaetia bacterium, assembly GCA_021286925.1. GTDB lineage: Bacteria > Spirochaetota > Spirochaetia > Treponematales > Rectinemataceae > JAJTBL01. Next base: position 3,584 of record JAJTBL010000123.1, read on the forward strand.
GCAAGGTACCTTTTTCGACAATGATTGTCGCAACGATACCTCGGCCCTGGTCAATTCTGGATTCGATGATCTTTCCTTCAGCCAGCTGCTTGTAGCTTGCCGTCAGTTCAAGAACTTCAGCTTGCAGCAGAATTGCGTCGAGCAGCTCGGGAATGCCTTTTTTCTGAAGTGCCGATATTTCGCAGAACTGGGTGGTGCCGCCCCACTCTTCCGGGATCAGCCCCATTTCCGACAGCTGGGTCTTAACCCTGTCAGGATTGGCTTCAGGCAAGTCGATTTTGTTGATTGCAACAATGATGGGAACACCTGCCGCTTTTGCATGGTCGATGGCTTCCTTTGTCTGGGGCATGACGCCTTCGACTGCCGAAACGACAAGAACAACAATGTCGGTTACCTGAGAGCCGCGCGCACGCATTTTGGTGAATGCCGCGTGGCCCGGCGTGTCAAGGAACGTGATCTTTCCATGCGGTGTTTCAACCTGGTAGGCACCGATATGCTGCGTTATGCCGCCGTACTCTTTGGAAACGACATCGGTTTTTCTGATAGCGTCGAGCAATTTTGTTTTTCCATGGTCGACGTGACCCATGACGGTAACGATTGGCGGTCTGTGCATGAGGTCTTCGGGATTCTCAGCAGCCTTTTCAATGACAGTTTCATCATAAAGGCTGACGATTTTGACCTCACAGCCGTATTCGCTGGCAAGAATGGTCGCAGTGTCGGCGTCGATTTTCTGGTTGATAGTCGCCATGACACCGAGTTTCATGAGTTTGGCTATGATTTCCGCCGGCTTGATGTTCATTTTTTTGGCAAGATCGCTGACGGTGATATTTTCCATGATGTCAATAGATTTAGGGATAGCAATTGCCCGCGATTCTTCCTTCTTTTTGAGCTGAAGTTCTTTTTCGAGCTCATCCTCACGGCGGACGAAGGTAGTTTTCCTCTTGGTCGCTGTTTTCCGCTGAGCGGTTTTACTGCTTTCCATCGGCGGAGGGCTGCCAGCGGGCGCCCTGCCCGCGTACCCGCCCGGTCTGGCGCCAGTTCCTGGCGCGCCTGGTCTGTACCCGCCCGGTCTGCCGCCAGCCCCCGGTGCCCCTTGAGGTCGATAGCCGCCCGATCTACCGCCTGGAGCTGAAGAAGGGTAACCGCCTGAACGAGGCTGAGATCCTGGCGCAGGATATCCGCCAACCCGGCCGACTGGACCGGTTGAACCCGGCCTTACTTGCCTCTGCGGATAACCGCCCTGGGGATAGCTTCCCTGGGATCCTTGATAGCCTGAGGAACGCGAACCTTGGTTACCGCTCTGCTGGCCACCCGCGGAAGGGTAACTGCCTGAAGGATAGCCTCCGGAACCTTGAGATCCAGCCTGACCGCGGTATCCTGATGAAGAACGCTGGCCCTGATAGCCTGAATTCTGGCCTTGATAATTGGCTCCCTGATAGCCTGACCCCTGGTATCCGCCTGATTGGCCGGTACGGCTTGAACCCTGATAGCCAGCGCCTGAGCTCGAGCCTGCCCGGTTTTGCCCTTGATAATTCGAGCCCTGATAGCCGGAGCCCTGCGGTCTGCTTCCATACCCACCCTGAGAGTCACGGGAATAAGCACCGCCCTGCGGCTGTTGGTTTCGATTGTATCCTGAGCTTGACTGATCCTGGTAATTGCTTCCCTGATACCCTCGGTTTGCAGAAGAAGCGCCTGATGCACGCTGTCCCTGATAGCCCTGGCTCTGGAATTTTTCCGCCGGAGCCTGCTGGCCCGGCGCTCGTTGTGCTTGAGAAGCGGATTGCGCGGTGGTATCGGATTTTACCGCAGCAGGACCTGGTTCGCCCTGGACGGCTGCGCCTGGAATGTTTTGCTGAGGCTTTTCGGTCACTGCAGAAGCAGGAGTCCCCTGTGCCGCAGCTGCATGAACCTGGACAGATGTTTTTTTAGCTTCATTATCCGCATCCGCGACTGGCGCAGACTGCTCGCGTCCGCTTGCCTTTTCAGCCTGAACTTGCGGTGAAACCACAGGCTGGGCTGGTTTTTCCTGCTGGGGCGGGATCTCAGGCTTTGCAGGGACATTGCCTTGCGCTGACGCGCCGCTTGCTTGATCCTGAGCTTGTTCGTGGTGAGCCAGCACTTTTGCCTGAGGCTTTTTGACAACAACTTTTTTCTTGACAACTACAACCTTTTTTTTCTCCTGAGAAGCCTCATCCTCTGCTCCTGTGCGCGCAGGCTCACCCGCATGCGCAGAGGCCGCAGTGGAAGCAAGGGAAGCGGGTTTTTCCGCAGTCACCGGCTTCGGTTGTTTGATCAAGTGAACTTTCTTCTCAGAATTGTCAGTACTATCCGTCATATCCTACCTTTACGCTTGCTGGTCGTCACCAAATTCGAAACTCAATTCAACACCGCAGGAGGGGCAATGAGTCATCTCAGGTGTTACAATACTGCCGCAGTCCGGGCAAGTATATTCTTCTTCTTCAGGAATTACTACTTCCTCTTCTTCTTCCTGAACAATTTCGAAGTTTTCTTCAATGATCGCCTTGATGCTTTCCAGTTC
>JAJTBL010000124.1 GCA_021286925.1 Spirochaetia bacterium
AGAAGGCGAGGTTCGTCATGGTTTCCGCCGCGCCAGATAGGACCGACCGTGTGGATAATTCGACGTATACCCAAGGCCGAGAGTTTGCCCGGGCCTGTGGCCACAGCCTGCCCGGGCGGCAGCCCCTCAGGGAGAGAGGTCGCACGCAGGCGCTTGCATTCAGCGAGCAGATCAGGACCGGCAGCCTCGTGAATGGCGCCATCCACGCCCCCGCCTCCCAGCAAGGTGGAATTGGCGGCATTGACGATCGCGTCGCAGGGGTATCGGGTGATGTCCCCAAAGGCAACGAGAAGACGACCGTCACGCAGGGTTTTCAGGATTTCCATGGTAGTTTTAGCTACTGTATCGAAGATTGTTGATGCAGTTTACAGCGCCGCGCGGACTCAGCGACTCAGCATCTCTTTCTTTTTCTGATCGAGCAAAGCCGCCGCCCGCCCGATAAGCCCGTCAAAGTCCAGGGGTTTGGCGAAAAAGTCATCCGCGCCCGCTGACAGCATTTCTTCCTTTATATCGTGAGCATCCAGACCCGTCATCGCGATGACATAGGGCATACCGATGGTCGGATCCGATCTGATGCGGGAACAGAGACTCTTGCCGTCGATTCCCGGCAAATCGACATCGAGAAACACCAGGGCGGGATGCTTTTCGGCGATAACCCTGCCAGCCTCAAAGCCATCGAAAGCCTGGGCCACCCGAATGTCAGGCAATTTGCGCTCGATCATGCGCTTGAGAATCGTATTCAAATCCTGGTCATCATCGACAATGAGCACCAGCCCGGTATCCACATCGGCATTGACCTCAATGTTCAGCTCCGCCGGAACCCGCATGCCCCGCTCTTCCAGAAAAGCGATGAGATCCTCGGCATAAATCCGGAACTGACCGCCGGGCGTGGTAAAGGCTTTGAGGTGGCCGCTCTTGATCCAATTGATGGCGGTCTGGTTGACGACGCCGCAGAGGTTGGCTACCTCCAGCGCCGAGTAAATTCGAACCCGCTTGTCATGCTTTGTCATATGCTTCCCATATTATGAATTATTATAGAACTAGTACAAAATCAAGGATAATCGATAGAAATTGTTTTGTCCAGAAAAAAAAGAAAAGTGTTCCAGACCTTGCAATTATCTCAGACTTTGCGTACCGTATCGCACCATGAGCACACTACCCGACATTGAAACCCTCGCCATCAACGAGGTGGCCATACTGGCAAAAATCGCGCAGGAACTATCGGTCAAGCCTGCGCAGGTATCCGCGGTCCTCAGCCTGACACAGGAAGGCTGTACCATTCCCTTTATCAGCCGATACCGCAAAGAGCGAACCGGCAGCCTCGATGAGGTGCAGGTCCGTGATTGCGTTCACAAATTCGAAAGCTACAAAAACCTGGAAGAGCGGCGGATTGAAGTCGCGAAGGGCATCCACGCCCTCGGCAAGCTCGATGAGAGCCTGTATTCGAACATAGCCAAAGCGTCAACGCTGGCGGAGCTGGAAGACCTGTGGGCGCCGTTCAAGAAAAAGAAGAAGACGCGGGGCATGCTGGCGCAGGAAAAAGGTTTGACACCCCTGGCGGAAATCATGCTCGGAAAGGACAAAGCAGCTGTCGATGCCGCGGCGCCGGGATTTGTGCGCGAGGATGCGGAGCATCCGGAGCTTTCGGTGGCGAGCGCGGAAGAAGCCATCGCGGGCGCGAAGGATATCATCGCCGAGCGCCTTTCGCAGGATATTGAAATGCGCGCCCTGGTAAAGTCCTGGTATATGAAGACGGGGAAACTCGTCACCAAGGGAGTCGGCGGGGACAAGGAGCGCGAAACTTCCACCTACCAGATGTACTGGGATTATTCGGAGCCGCTTTCCACCCTAAAAAGCCACCGGGTGCTGGCGGTCAATCGGGCGGAGCGGGAAGGCGCGCTCGATGTCACCATCGAAGTGGATCAGGAAGGCGCCCTGGAACGCATCAAGGAAAAGAGCTTCATTCATAACGAATATCACGCCGAAGCCCTGGAAGATGGGCTCGGACGCCTGCTGTCGCCCGCGGTCATCCGCGAAATTCGATCTGACGCGACCGAATATGCGGAAAACCATGCAATCGAAGTTTTTTCGGAAAACCTGAAAAATCTCCTGATGCAGCCGCCCATCAAAGGAAGCCGGGTGCTCGGCATCGATCCGGGTATCAGAACGGGCACCAAATGTGCCTGCCTCGATGAAACCGGCAAATTTCTCGAATATTTTGTGATAAACCAGGAAACAAAGCCCGAAGAATCCAAAAAACTGGTCGCGGCGGCCGTTAAAAAACACGCCATCCAGATTATCGCGGTCGGAAACGGGACTGCGAGCCACGAAGTGCAGGCGCTCGTCGCCGACACGATTGCCGAGCAGGGGCTTTCCTGCAAATTCACCGCCGTTGATGAAGACGGAGCCTCCGTGTACTCAGCCAGCGACCTCGCCCGCGAGGAGTTCCCCGACCTTGATTTGACGATACGAGGGGCGATTTCGATTGGCCGCCGCCTTCAGGACCCTTTGGCTGAACTTGTGAAAATCGACCCGAAAAGCATCGGTGTCGGGCTGTACCAGCACGATGTCAACCAGAAAAAACTGACCGAACAGCTGGACGAAGTGGTCGGCTCGGTGGTGAACAAGGTTGGCGTCAACCTCAATACGGCCAGCCATGCGCTGCTCAAGTACGTTTCGGGCATCAACCTGGGACTGGCGCGCAAAATTGTCAAATTTCGAGAGGAAAAAGGCGCAATCCGCTCGAGGACCATGCTGACGGAAATCCCGGGGCTTGGGCCCAAGGCGTTTGAACAGTGTGCCGGCTTTCTCAAGATTCCCGAGAGCGACAACGAATTGGACAACACCTGGGTTCATCCCGAAAATTACGCGCTGGCGGGCGAAATGCTCGCGCTGCTGAAGGCAGGAGCGGAGCCGAGCCGGGAACAGCGCACCGCGCTCAAAGAAAAATATGGCGTCGGCGACACGACGCTGGACGATATTCTGCTCGAGCTGAAAAAGCCCAACCGCGACCCCCGCGACGATCTGCCGCCGCCCATCATGCAGGAGGGCGTTCTGCAGTTTGAAGACCTCAAAGAGGGGATGAAGGTTCGCGGCAAGGTGAAAAATGTTGTCGATTTCGGTGCTTTTGTCGACATCGGCATCAAGGAAAGCGCGCTGATTCATATTTCCGAGCTGTCAGACCGCCATGTGCGCGACCCGATGGAAGTGCTCAAGGTCGGCGATGTGCGGGAATTCACCATTATAAGCCTCGATTACGCGCGCCGGCGGATTGGCCTGTCACTGAAAAATCAGGGCGGCGGCGCACATGCGGGCGCTGCGGCAGGCGCTGCCGCTCATCCAGAGACCGCAGCTGCGGGCACCGGCAAACGGGTTGTCCGAGTCGTGGCGAAAAAACCCGCCGGCGGAGAATCAGCCCGCCCGGCGCCAGCACCGGCACCGCGGGAAACACCGAACAAATTCGACACAAACCAGAACCGCCGCGACAACCCCTATTCGGCGAAAAAACCCGCAAACCGGGGATTTGACCGGGACGATGACGGCACAACCTACAACCCATTCGCTGAACTGCTGAAACGGAAATAAGAGGCAGCCGAGGCATCAGGGTTTCAGGTTTCAAGTTTCAGTCCTCAGGCACAGCGCGAGCCAAGTTCCAGACCTGGCAGTTTTTAAAAAACCCCGCGACATCGAGGTTTTGTCGAATTCATCCCTGTTTGGAACCGGCTCGCGTTGCTAAAAAGATTTGATTATGGTAACAATACTAGCATATGCTCGATACAAACACCGCCAAAGCCTATATCGCCATCCTTCGTGAAGAACTGGTACCCGCCATGGGCTGTACTGAACCCATAGCAGTCGCCTTTGCCGCCGCCAAGGCGCGGGAAACCCTCGGCACCATGCCCGACGCCATCGAAGTTTTTTGCAGTGCCAATATCGTCAAGAACGTCAAAGGCGTGACCGTCCCCAATACCGGAGGGCTTCGCGGCATTGACGCCGCAGCGATAGCCGGCACCATCAGCAACCAGCCTGAAAAAAAACTCGAAGTGCTCCAGCCGCTGACCGATGAAAACCGCGCCGAAATCGCGCGCCTTTTGACAGCGAAATATTGCACGGCCCATCTTGCCGAAGGCATTGAAGGCCTCTTCATCGATGCCCGAGCCTATCTGAAAAGCGAATCCGGTCAAGTCCGGCAATCTTCGCGGGTCGTCATCGAAAAAACGCATACCGGTATTACACGAATCGAAAAAAACGGCGAAGTAGTATATTCGATTGAAAACCTTGGCTGCAGGGAATCATACATCAGCGCTGACCGCCGCGAATACGCGATCCTCAATGTTCGAGACATCATAGCCTTCGCTGAAAGCGTCAACCTGGCGGAAGTCAGCGACGTCATCCGAAATCAGATTTCGATGAACTCGGAGATTTCCGACGAAGGACTGCGCAACGATTACGGCGTGTCGGTCGGCAAGACCTTGCTGAAATATCGAACCAACGATGTCAGACTTCGGGCGAGAGCGAGAGCGGCGGCAGGAAGCGATGCCCGTATGGCCGGCTGCGCGATGCCAGTGGTCATCAATTCAGGCAGCGGCAACCAGGGTCTCACCGTCTCTCTGCCAGTCATCGAATACGCCAAAGAGCTGGGCAAAGACGAAGCAACCCTGATCCGGGCCCTTGTCATCAGCAACCTGGTAGCCCTGGAACAGAAAGAATATATCGGCAAGCTTTCAGCGTATTGCGGCGCGGTCAGCGCGGCTGTAGGAAGCGCCGCAGCCATTGCCTGGCTCGAAGGCGCCAGCTATGAGCAAATCTCAGCGACAATTACGAATGGCATAGCGACCGCCGATGGCATAATCTGCGACGGGGCAAAATCCTCCTGCGCCGCCAAAATCGCAACCGCGCTGGAAGCCGCCCTGACCGGCATGGAGATTGGCGTCCAAGAAGGAAAGAGCTATCAGAACGGAGAAGGGCTGGTAGGGGCTGATGTTGAAGAAACGATACGCAATATCGGCGTCGTGGGATCCGTCGGGATGAAGCCGACTGATGTGGAAATCATCAAATTGATGCTGAAATAAGAGACCTTTTCAGGATACTTGTCGAGAGCTGATAAAATCACTATCCTTGAAGAGCCTTCTGCGAAGTTCGGGGCTTGTATATTTTGGCCGTGTTTTCCCCCAACCCCAACGGTCACCCTACCCACGGGTCCCGACTTTGCAGGGGGTTTCCTTAGTGTCTCGAACCTTGTATATTTTCTCGCGACACAGTCGAATCCTTTTCCCACCCTTTCTTACGCTCATGCAACCGCATACTTCGGCAGATAGTCGTCTTTCTTCTTCAGCGGTGTCCTGAACGCTCGCATCCACAGCCGGCTCTCCAGCGCAGGAATAGCAGCTCGACTTAAAAATGCCCGATCCCGAACCAGCACAGCCCGTTCATACGCAATCGCTTCCTTCGATATCCCTGCAGCCTCCCCATGCGTCAGCCGGTTCTTCCCTTTCTTCGCTATCCTGTACGGCTTCTTGTAGTTGTGCCACACCATATACACGATCATCCGGTTCATCATGTTCCCCACATTCCGTGAAAAGCACACCGTCTCCCGCCGATGATTCGCCTGATCCTTGCGAACTTCCCGTTCCGAGTAGTTCGATGAAAACAAAGGATTGGTCCTAGTCCTCGGCGCTTTCGAATTGATCGTTGTATGAGTTATGAAGGCTTTCATGAAGTGACGGGCAAGGGCTCGAGCGTATTCTTTTTTCTCATCGGTAATCAGCACATACCTCCTCCCCGAGCGAGGTTTCCAGGTCTCGGCGAGCGCATTCAGCAGTTCCTGAAACGACCGCTCGAGCGCCCGTTTTTCGAAGCTGAACGTGGGGT
>JAJTBL010000125.1 GCA_021286925.1 Spirochaetia bacterium
GGACTCAAACCCAGGGCCATCACCAGGGATTTAAAATGGGGTATTCCGGTTCCGAAGGCTGGTTTTGAAGACAAAGTGTTCTATGTCTGGTTTGACGCACCTATCGGCTACATTTCGATGACCGCAAGCCTGGCAAGGGAACAGGGATTCGATTGGAAATCCTGGTGGCAGAATCCCGATGAAGTTGACCTTTTCCAATTTATCGGCAAAGACAATATTCCGTTCCATACGGTCATTTTCCCATCGAGCCTGCTAGGTTCCGGGAAAAAATGGACGCTTCTGCATCACATGTCCAGTACAGAATATCTCAATTATGAAGCGGGGAAATTCTCCAAATCCGCCGGTATCGGTGTCTTCGGCACCGATGTCATGGAAACCGGCATCCCTGCTGATGTCTGGCGATTCTACATATTCTGGAACCGCCCCGAAACTTCGGATTATACCTTTACCTGGGCAGACTTCAAAGAAAAGGTCAATGGCGAACTCATCGGCAACCTCGGCAACCTTGTCAACCGCACCCTCACCTTTATCGTCCGCTATTTTGACGGCATAATCCCCTCAGGCACGCAGGATGAAGCTTTCTGGGCTAAAGCCCGCGAGCTTGAAAGCAAGGCGACTGCAAGCCTCGAGCGCGCCGATCTTCGTGATGCATTCAGAACAATTTTCGAATTGTCTAATCTTGCGAACAAACGCTTCCAGGATGGTGAACCCTGGAAAACGAGGAACAGCAATCCAGAGGCGGCTGCGTCGTTGCTTTCGGACCTTTGCTACATTCTGAAAGACATTGCGATCATGATTGAGCCATATATGCCTGCTGCCGCGATGAAAATCGCCGGGTTCCTCGGTGTCAAAATCGGCAAAGACGGTCTTTCCTGGCAAGATCTTGGCAAGCGTGAAGGCCTGTCAGCGGTACACGCTCCTGAAGTTCTTTTCGCCAAGCTCGAAGATGCACATATCGATGAACTGCGTGAGCGATATTCGGGATCACAGAAGGATAGAAAGGAAAAAAAGGATGCAGCCGCGACACAGGTATCTGCACAAGCAGTACAGCCTGCCGCGCCGAAAGCTTCAGCTGAGCCGGCAGTAACCCAGGAAAAGGCTCTGCCCCTCGCAGGGCTCCCCCTGGAAGAGCGTTTTGCCAAGCTTGTTGATCTTCGGACAGCAAACATTGTCAAGATCGAACGCCATCCAAAGGCAGACAAGCTTTACATCGAAACCCTCGATGACGGCAGCGGTACCGAACGAGTCATCGTTTCCGGTCTTGTGCCTTTCTATAAAGAAGAGGAATTGCTCGGGAAAACCATCATACTCGTCAACAATCTGAAGCCTGCAAAACTTCGCGGCATTGAATCCAAAGGCATGTTGCTCGCTGCGTCCCGCCATGGCGAGGAAGGCAAGGAAGCCGTTGAAGTTCTGACAGCTCCCTGGGCAAAACCAGGGACCCGAGTACAGCTTGAAGCAACCGCCTGCGAAACGCCTTCTGAACAAATCGATGTCGACACCTTCTTCTCAATTCCCCTTGAAGCCAAAGATGGATTTGCCTTTGCCGGGAAAGAGAAGCTGATTGTTGATGGGAAACCCATCGTTCTCGAAAAGGTCAGAGACGGCGAAATCGGATGATTAGAGCCAAGTATACACCAGTTTCGCATAACCTGAACCAGGATACCGCAATCCGCATTGATGATTTCAGAGCCATCAATGCGGATAACTTTGCCGATTGCGGCGAAGATGAGTCGGCTAGTTTTCTGCAGTCTGCATTCTGGTCGGTTTTCAAATCGAAGACCGGCTGGAGAGCCTATTATTGCCGCTTCAGCCATACAGATGCACATGAATCTATTCCGCTTTATATCCTCTGCAGAAGCCTGCCGCTCGGGTTTAGCCTCGCCTATATTCCGCATGGACCGTCATCTGGTCTTGAATCTCTTGAGCCCGGGCAGCTGCTGTCCAGCCTTGCCAAAGCGCTTGCTGACCAATTACCTGAAAAGCCCTTGTTTTTCAGATTCGATCTTGCCTGGGACATGCAGACGCCGCAGGCAGAACTGCTTTCTTCCGCTGAATATCTGAAGCAGTACCGTCTCTACCGCGGGACAGCAGTACAGGTTCCCGATACCGTGCTCCTGGATCTGCGACAGTCCGAAGAAGAAATTCTGGCTGCCATGAAGCCCAAATGGCGCTATAATATCAAGCTCGCCGCCAAAAAAGGCATTCTAGTATCATGGTCAGGAAAAGAAAATCTTCCGGTTTTCATGCAGTTGTACCGCCAGACCGCACAACGCGACGGAATTGCAATTCACACAGCCGAGTATTATGAAAAAATCTTCGATATTGCAGCCCGCATCAATGAAGCCCTCCATGGAAACCTCATCGATGTACGTCTCTGGATCGCGGAACATGAGGGCGATATTCTTGCCGGCATAATCACGCTGTTCTATCGAGGGCATGCTATCTATCTGTATGGGGCTTCAGGAAACGTTAAGCGAAATCTCATGCCCGCCCATGCCCTGCAATGGGCTGCAATATGCGCCGCAAAGGCATCAGGCTGTCAGGATTATGATTTTTTCGGCATCCCGCCCAATGAAGATCCGAATCATCCGATGGCAGGTCTCTATAAATTCAAGACTGGCTTTGGCGGGCGTATCGTGCATCGGGCAGGCTGTTATGATGCTCCGGTTGCTCTGTTTGCATATCGCGTCTTCAAGTTCATGGAAACAGCACGGCTTTACTGGCATAAAAATGTAAAAAAAAGATTCGTAAGAAAAGCCCGCCAGGGAAGCCAGAGCGAATAACGTTAAAAAGTCTTTTCGGAATCGAGCAAAATCGTTATCGGTCCCTCATTCGTATAACGCACCTTCATAATTTCCCTGAATTTTCCCGTTTGAACAGCAACGCCCTTTTTCTCCAGCTCATTGCAGAAATGTTCGTACAAGGCAAATGCTGTCTCATTGTCAGCAGCGGCGGACCATGAAGGCCTTCTGCCCTTTCGGGCGTCTGCAAAAAGCGTAAACTGTGAAACAACAAGAGCCGGCAAACCCATCTCAAGCAGCGAAAGATTCATTTTTTCATCGCTGTCCATGAAAATCCGGAGGTTTGCAATTTTATCGGCAAGATATTCTGCGTCTTTTTCGGTGTCATTTTTCCCGACACCAAGATAGACAAGCAAGCCGTTAGGAATTGAACCTGTGAGAACGGAAGAATCCCCCGCTTGTATGCTGACTGTCGCGTCACTCACGCGCTGAACAACCGCTCTCATATGATTCCCCTTCTATTTTGTCGGCTGATAGGCATTGACAAGGTCATCAACCTGACTCATCAGGATGGAGATATCACTTTCGGATACCGCATCAACATTGTCGATAGCTGTATCGAGAAGCTCTAGCAATTGTTTGATAGCGTCGATATCAAGTCTTGGAGTTTTTTTTGCAATACCAGGCTGTTCGGTCTGCTGAACTGCCTGCAAATCCTCATTGACACCATAGCTGCCGTTTATCAGTGTGTCCCGGAAATCTGTCCAGGGACCACCTGTCACCAGATAACTTGAAAATACAACGGAAGCCCCTGCTTTTAAAATTCGTTCATTCCAGAAAAAACCTATCGCTGAATCGTTGAGCGAATACGGCGCCATTGAGAAGCCTTTCATGTAGGTCGAATACATCCAGGCAGCATCTGAGAGCCGTTTCCAGTTCGCAATGACAACGGTATCGGGCCTCGGAACCTTTGCAAGCAGCACAGCCATCGATGCAGTTTCTCCTGGCGTCATAATGAAGCTTTCGGGTGATTCAGCAGTAAAAGCCTGTTCTTCTTCAATTTTATCTGAAAGATTCGAGCAGAAATGTCTGCCCTTCGGTTCACCTAATCTGGTGTCCCAGATGCGCCGCAGCATTACCTTATATTCTCGGGTGCTCAGGTTTTTGATGACATATTCTATCTTGAAACCGTTTGATACGCGAGAGTCCAATGACTTGATGAAGCTTATTTTTTCAGTGATTGTCGCGACTACTGATGAATATTCTATCTCGGCGCCTGACGATGTGCGCCGTATTGAGAACTTGTATTCTGAGGAATCTCCCAGCTTGGCTTTTCTTCCATCTATCGAAACCATGAGCGTGCTGGTTCTCGGATCTCCATCAAAAACAAGCGGTTCGTATTGTGATCCGGAAACATTGGTCATTCGGTATAGGATGACTCTTCCATTCAGCTCATCGATACGAAGGCGAACCAGACCATCGCGGATATCGAGCGCCGAGAGTGAAAGGACAGAAATAGCTAAAAACAATGAAAGCAGGACTTTTTTCATTTTAGCACCTCCTCGGCGTAGTTGAGCAATGTTTCAGCCAGAAGTGCTAAAAGACGCTGTTTCGCCGAAAGGAGTTTCTTCAGCCTTGTGTTGCGCGCAACGTCAAGATTCGGTGTCTGGCTTTTGGGTTGGGGTTGTTCAACCTTAACGACCGGTGCAGGGGGTGCCGCTGGAACTGGTGCTGAAGGCAAGGCAATCGCATTGGCGTAGAGGGGAAGCCGCCCAAGCGGCTCTGCGAGACCGTACAGCGAACGAAGCTTTCGAACTAAAAGCGCATAACGCTCCAGAAGCTGCTCGGCGAATTTTTCCGTTTGCTCTGCCCTGCTCTGCTTCTCTAATGATTCTTTCAGATTGAACTCGATGACTCTGCTCTGGAAACGCTCCCTTGAAACTGCTCCAATAAGCTCGATGCGCTGCAATGCTTCATTCTTTTTGCTTGTTTCAGGATATTTTTCAACAAGCGCTGCAAATTCTGAAAATGCTTCTGCCAGCAAGCCGCGCTGATACTTGGATTCGGCCCTCCAGAAATAAGCTTGTGAAACAAGCTCGCGCAAATTCAAATCTGCCTCATGGGCGGCAATAATATCCGAAAACATTTGAATTGATTCTTCATAGTTCTTTTCTGCCAATGCGATTCGCGCCAATTGATATTGTATGTCTGTCATCCTTTCGGAGTCAGGGAAGCGATCACGGTAAGCTTCCGCGAGCAGCTTAGCTTCAGCGTATCGGCCTGCGTTGAATGTTGAAATCATTTGCATGTAGGCTGACTGTTCAGCAAGATCCCCCGGCAGTTTTGAAGTTTCCGAAAACAGCCATCCATACGCCTGTGCCGCATCGCTGTAGTTGCCCTGTCTGAAAAGATCAAAAGCCTTTGCAAAGGCTATTTCAGGATCAATCTGCTGTGAAAAAACCGGCAGAACGCCGATCAGCAGAACTATCAGCAATACCGGTATACTTTTTTTTCTGTTTCGCACAGTTATCAACTCCTCTCTGACAGCTTGAAAAATTATGCCACACCTGCGCCCAAAAATCAACAAACAGGATTGGGGCCGCATTGATTTCTCATCGAACAGACAATGTCAACCTTGTCTTTCGCTGAAAAAAACGCGCTCCCCATGACAAGAACATCAGGAGACGGGCCTGCGATCAATGATGCTGTTTCAAGGCTGACTCCGCCATCGATGGAAATGAGGAACTTTGCCCCCATCATGGATCTCAATTCCTTGAGCCTGGCAACTTTGTCAAGGCAGAACGGAAGCATCGCCTGACCGCCATATCCCGGATTGACCGTCATAACCAGAACAAGGTCAATGAAGGGCAGAACCTCCCGGATCGCATCGACCGGAGTTGAGGGAACGATGGAAATACCGGGATGCCGTCCCGATTCACGAATCCTCTGGATAATCCGGTGCAAATGGACACAGGCTTCCGCATGGAAGGTAAGGTAATCGGCGCC
>JAJTBL010000126.1 GCA_021286925.1 Spirochaetia bacterium
GGCTTCCTCGAGTGTGCCATTGATAAAACGCCTGACAACCCGGATATTCACGTCGGCTTCGAGCAATGCCATTTTTATCTGCTCGATGGCATCTTCAACGTTTTTTTCCGAGATGGAGGATTTGCCGCTTATGGTGCGAAATACATCGCTGAATTTTTCACTTATCTTCTCGAGCATGAAAACCTGCCTTGCTGTCGCTTGATTTCTTCAATTATATCGGCCGTGCCGAGCCTGGTTTGGCTCGGCGGCTTCTCAATGAAAATCTATATTCAAACGAATGAATGGTCAATGAGGCGGCATAAGGATGAAAAATTAGGCTATAGACTGCCCTTGAGCCCGACAGCCTCGGCCTCTTTTCTCAACGCTAGAATAGTTTCAGCGATCAGTGTTTCAAGGGGCAAACCAAGCATGGCAGCCCCTTTTTCTATGACATCGCGTCTGACGCCCGCTGCAAATGCCGCACTCCCCCATTTTTTCTTGACGGATTTTACTTCCATGTCAAGAACGCTTTTAGACGGCCGGACATAGGCACAGGCGGCAATGAATCCAGTCAGCTCGTCAACCGCAAAAAGATATTTTTCCATGCGATGTTCTGGCTCTACCGCACTGCAGATGCCCCATCCATGGCTCTCAACGGCATGAATAAACGCTTCGTCAAAGCCCGCTTTTTCCAGAATTTCTCTCGAGTGCTGAAGATGCTCCTCAGGGAATTGCTGGTAATCCACATCATGCAGTAATCCGACAATACCCCAGAATTCCGGATCGAATCCTTCTTTTTCGGCAAAGTGCCGCATGGCCGCTTCAACCGAAAGCGCATGCCTGTACAGCGAATCTTCTGAATTATACGTCCTCCAGAGCTGGATAGCCTTTTCCCGGCTTATCATGTTCGTTCTCCTTTTCAAAGCGGAACTTAACCTATTTCAAAACTCGTTTAATTTTGAAATAGGTTTTGCGCTTTCTCGCGGCTCTTGAGAACCGCTGTGAAACACGCGTAATTTTAGACTGCTCTTTCAGAATGCGCCAGCACTTTAAAAAAGCCTCACGATGAAACTATTGCAAAGTAAACACAAGCTTCATGCCCGGAGAGACTGGGGTTCCTGGCGCCGGGTCCTGTCCGACCACATAGCCATCGCCCTGTATAACTATGGAAACTGATTTGTCGGATACGAGTTCCAGCAATGCGCGCTTTGGCATGCCTGTCATGTCCGGAACTGTAGAATCGAGGGTAATCCGAGGCAATGGCGCGATGACAACGGTGCCGTCATGCCGAATCAAGGGCGATTTATCCCGCGGGAGATCCATGCTTGTAAGCACAGCTTCAGCCGCCTGACGAAGGACAGGCGCGGCAATCTGTCCGCCAAGGTACGAGGGGCCTTTGGGTTTGATTATTGCGATATAAAGCGCAATTTTTGGATTATCCGCAGGGAAAATGCCAAGCGTGGAGGCGATGTAATCTTTATCCGAATAGGCTCCGGTCTGTGGATCGGTCATTTGCGCCGTTCCGGTTTTTACTGCCATGCGGACATCCTGCACCTTTGCCCGCCAGCCTGTCCCCTCCATCGTAGCCGCGCTTTCCATCGCCGTTATGATTTCGTGTGCTGTCTTTTCAGAAATCACCCGCCTGACTTCCTGGACTTCATGCTCGTACACGACCTCACCATCAGCGGTTTCGATTTTTTTAACGGTCGTCGGCTGCAGAAGAACACCGCCGTTTGCAACCGCCGATGCCGCGGTTATCATCTGCAGAGCCGTTACCAGCACCTCTTGTCCGATTGCTAGCGTCGGTTTTGTCCGTGCTGACCATTTTTCCGGCTCTTTGAGCCTGCCAGAGCTCTCGCCTGAAAGTCCGACACCTGTTTTCATGCCAAAACCGAACGAAGCCAAGCGCTGATACAGGTCAATATCGGAGACAAGATCCGAGGCATACCCGACACCTGCATTGGAACTATGCGCCAGAATGCCGGCAAGATTCTGCATTCCATACACATGCAAATCTTTTATCACAATTTTCTGCCCGTTAGCCAAGGTCTTTCGATATGCGCCGTCGCAATTGAACACCGTATTCGGCGTGATGGCCCCCATGTCCAGAATTGAAGCCATGGAAAAAACCTTGAAAACCGAACCAGGCTCATACGCGTAGAGCGACAGAAGATCCTTTCGCTGGTTTTCGTTATATGACCAGTAATTGTTCGGATCATAGCCCGGCTGGACAACATACGCGAGGATTTCTCCGTTTGTTACATCCATGGCAACAGCCATGACAGCGTCCGCAGAGTTTTCCTTGACCGCAGTGCTCGCAATTTTTTCAATCATGTATTGCAGGTTGGCATCAATGGTCAGCACGACGGTATTGCCACGCGGCTGTTTTCTCGCCGCAACCCCCGCCAATCCGAAACTTTCCCGGATTTTTCTCTGTTTTGGCGAAAGCTCGTTTTCGTACTTTATTTCCACTCCATCCCGTCCAATATTGCCCTCACCGGTAAAACCGATCAGATACGATGCAAGACTTCCCTCGGGATACAGCCGACCCGATATCTCCTCGATCTGGACACCCTTGAATTTCCCAGTCTTCTGCGCGTCACGAATCTTCTGAGCTGTGTCGGCTGAAACCCGTTTTGCCGCATAGAAATAATTGACTGTCTTATCCTGGTATTTTTCCGTGATCTGCTCGCCGGTCACTAGCTCGCTATTCGACCCATCTTTTTCAGAGGCGAGCGCCAATTGGACAAATCGGCTGTAAACCAGCCCCGCGAACAGGATAAGAATCACGGTGATGAAAGTCAGCCTGCCGTTTGATATTTTTGTGGTGCCCATATCTGCCTTGTTATCTGAATTTCAGGGGAAATATCACTTTGCCCAGTATATTATTCATCGGCACGGCGCCAAATTCTCTTGAATCGACAGATTCGAATTTATTATCACCCCGGAGAAAGTATCCCTTCAGCAATCTTGCCTTTTCCGTATCAATCAGAAATTCGAAATCCGAAACACGTTTGATAATCAGCATCCCCGTATCGGGACGGGCCGCGGCGACAATATCGCCCTTCTGCGGTTCTTTCCAGGTAAAAAGGTATGCGCCGGAAACTCCCCGCAGTCCATAGGCACATTTCAATATGAAGACAATATCGCCCTCAGCATAGCTGGGGAGCATGGATCGACCCTGAATCAGCGCCGCGTCAATGACAAAAAAGCGTGCCAGGAAAAAAACGATAATGACGATGAGTATGATCCGAAGAATGCTCAATGAATTCTTGTGCCGAGACGTCATTTTCATACTCAATTATCGACAGGTTTCAGCCGATATTCGAAGAACAATGGCATATAAAGACGATTTTTCGCCCTCGCACGATACTGAGGACCTCAGCTGGCCTGAAATACCCGATATTCAGGCGCCTGCGAGAAAAAATCCCTTTGTGTCTATCCAGCATGGCAGCAGTGTAGCCAGCGCTTCACACAGGCCAGCAAAACTTAATCCGCTTCTGAGCCAGAAAAAGAAAAAGATATCATATTTCAAGATAAGAAAAGCACTTGTAGAAAAAATAAACACGAGTGCCTTCAACCGCCGGGGAAAGCTTGCTGAACAAAAAACAGCAAAAAAGCAGTGGCCGGTCTTAAAAAAAAATCCGTTTGCTGGATCGAAAAAAAATTCAGGCGATTTCGCATCTCCAACTGCAAAGACCGCGGTGCATCCTTTGCCGCACTTTGCAAGCTTAAAAGCTAAATTTTCCTTGAAAAACACCTTTGCAGAGTTCGCATCCGGGCTCGCTGGCGGACTGCAAGCGGCAAAGACTCGCTTTTCTGAGCCCCCCCGTTTGCGCATGTTCCCGCTGATCGGCGGTTTTCTGATCCTCGCTGCCATATTATCGGCAGGGGCTGTAACACTTGGCAATATTCGAAAGTTTCCAGTCTCATCATCGCTTTTGCTTCCCGATGAAGATTCGGCCCAAGCTGCGCTGATGGCTTATATATCTCCGGATCAGCCGCAGGACCAAGCCCAGAGCAAAGAAAAACTGCCGCCCTTGCCGGCTGCGCTGTCTGTGAGGAACTATACAGTTCGCTCGGGAGACAGCATCGCTTCGCTGGCAAAACGCTTTGGTCTGCGCGCCGATACCATAATTGCGATGAACAATCTTCAGAGCCAGTCTTCGATCACAGCTGGACGATCTCTCAAAATCCCCAATATGGACGGCATTGTCCACAAAGTGCGAAAAGGCGAAAATCTTTCTTCCATCGCGAAAGCCTACGGCGCGGACATAACCAAACTGGTGGATGTCAATGAACTCGCCAGCGCTACACTGAACTCAGGTCAGAGTCTCTTTATCCCGAATGCTCGGCTCGCTTCGGCAACACTTAAGAATTTCTATGGAGAAAGCTTTGTCTGGCCAGTCCGCGGCTCAATATCCTCGCCGTTTGGGTATCGATCCAACCCCTTCTCCGGACTCCGGACCTTCCATTCAGCCATCGATATAGTTGTCAACAAAGGCACACCGGTAAAAGCGACCAGCGACGGCATTGTCGCAGATACAGGGTATAATAGCGTTTTCGGCAATTATATCATCATTCGGCATGACAATGGCTATCAGTCGCTCTATGCACATTTGAGCGAGATCAGTGTCAGGCAAGGCTCCAAAGTCACGCAATCCGCCACGATTGGGCGCTCCGGCAATACAGGACAGAGCACGGGACCGCACCTTCATTTCAGCATTTTCAAAAATGGGCAGGCCCTCGATCCGCGCAAACTCCTCAAATAGAACCGCCCTTTGATGCAGCATCGCCGGAACGGCGTCGCCGGGACGGCGTCGCCGGAACGGCGTCGCCGATACAGCGACGATGGTAGAGCGATGATTCTGTAAGCCCTTCCTCGCTATATGAAAAATCAGACAGTCGCTGAGGCTTTCTGTATCTCTTTTCATACACCACATCAGCTTGGCCGGCTCACTTCGATTATTGCGCAATCTGCATCGGTCGACACATTATCCGCATATCCGGAAAATCCAGACAATCTGCCTTGCATCTTTTGCATCTCAATCAAAAATGCAGAGAAATGAGCCAATTTTAATACTTTATTATTTTTAAAATATTCTTTGCGGTTTCTTGCGGTTTATTTCTTTAATTAAGAACTACTTTGAAAAACACGCAATTTTTGAGGTAGTCTTTCTCACGGTTTCTGCAGTTTGAAAGATCCTCATGCAGGTATTTTTTCGAATCCAATTAATCGCATTCTATGCTGCTCAATACCGCGCAAAAATCATAAAAAATCCCCCAAACTTTCATGATTTTGGCTCGATTTTTGCAGTCATTTTAAAGAGGAGTTCTAATCATGACCCACATCACTGAACATAACGAAAGCCTTTCAAGCTACTTTAAATCGATTAAATCCAAGCGGCTTCTGAGCCGCGAAGAAGAAACCGCGCTCTCTCGGAAAATCCTTCAAGGGGACAGCACCGCCCGGCAAGCGCTCATAGAAGGCAACCTCAGACTTGTCATTAAAATCGCCAAAAGCATGTGGAACCCTTCTCTTTCGCTCGCTGATCTCATTCAGGAAGGGAATATCGGACTCATGAAGGCGGCTGAAAAATTTGACGGCAAACGGAATGTTCGATTTTCAACGTACGCATCCTGGTGGATTCGCCAGTCGATCTCCCGTTCAGTGATCAATACCGGCAGGGCTATCCGCCTGCCGCACCGG
>JAJTBL010000127.1 GCA_021286925.1 Spirochaetia bacterium
CACAAGGAACAGGAGGCTTCGATTTATTTTCATCAATTCAGATTTCCTTCTGTCTATTACGTTAAAAATCTGCAAGTTTCGGCGCTCTCGGGAAGGGGATGACATCGCGGATGTTGGTCATTCCGGTGACATAGAGCAGAAGGCGTTCAAATCCGAGTCCGAATCCGGCGTGGGGAGTTGTTCCGTAACGCCGCAAATCCAGATACCAGGAATAGGTTTCCTTTTTGAGCCCAAGCTCATCCATTCGTTTTTCGAGAAGATCGAGGCGCCATTCACGCTCTGAACCGCCGATGATCTCTCCAAAACGCGGCACGAGGACATCCATGGCCGCAACGGTTTTGCCGTCATCATTCTGCTTCATGTAGAATGCTTTGATTTCCTTTGGGTAGTTGGTTACAACGACCGGACCGCCGACAACCTTTTCCGTAAGGAATTTTTCGTGCTCACTCTGCAGGTCACAGCCCCAGAAGGGTGTGAATTCGAAACTATCCTTGCTCTTTTCCAGCTCTTTGACCGCGTCGGTGTAGGTCATCTGGGAGAACTCTCCCTTGCTGACCTTTTCAAGACCGGCAATGAGCCCAGGCTGGATCCGCGCATCGAAAAACGCAAGGTCGTCGGCGCAATCCTTCAGCGCGGTGGTCACCAGGTGGCGGATAAAGTTTTTAGCGAGTTCGATATCATCAGACAGTTCGGCAAAGGCAATTTCGGGCTCAATCATCCAGAACTCGGAGAGGTGCCGCGTCGTGTTGGAGTTCTCAGCGCGGAATGTCGGGCCGAATGTGTAAACGCGGGAAAGCGCCTGGCAATAGGTTTCCACGTTGAGCTGGCCGGAGACTGTCAAAAAAGCGGGTTTGCCGAAAAAATCTTTTTCATAATCCGGTTTTCCGGAGCTGGCGACTCGATCCAGATCCAGGGTAGTAACCTGGAACATGGCACCGGCGCCTTCCGCGTCTGAAGCAGTGATAATCGGCGTGTGGACATAATAAAAACCCTGGCTCTGGAAGAATTCATGAACCGCGAAAGCCATTCGGTTTCTGACCCGGGCAACTGCTCCAAAGGTATTGGTGCGTGCCCTGAGATGTGCGATTTCACGCAGAAATTCCAATGAATGGGCTTTTTTCTGCAGCGGATAGCTTTCTACCGGCGCTTCGCCGAGGATTCTGATTGCTGAAGCCTGCACTTCGACTTTCTGACCCTGGCCGGGTGATGCAACCAGCATACCCTCGATAACGGCGCTTGCACCGGTCGTCGCTCTGGCGATTTCTGGTTTGTTGGTATCGCTGGCGGCTGACTCCAGACTGAAAACACATTGAATGTTCGCAAGGCAGGAGCCGTCATTTAATTCTATGAATACCGCGGTTTTCGTTTCCCGCCTGGTTCTTATCCAGCCTTTGACTGTGACCGGACCGAGGGCTTTGTCATTGCTCAACAATTCATGTATGGTTGGGGTCATCGTTGCTTCTCCATCGCTCGTTGAATTTCATCCATAATACTCCGGCTGTCCAATAAAATCTATATCCACGGATGGGAAAGCTGTTGTCCATTGAGGGCTTAAAGTAGTAAAATATTGATAGTACTTGCTTGTACAAAATTCAAAATCAGCAAGAAAAGGGGAGAAGGGGTGAAATACAGCCTTCCTGTTGCATATGCTTTATGGGCGATATCCGGCTTCGGAGCGCTCGGTCTGCATCGATTTTATCTCGGAAAAACAGGGACCGGGTTTTTATGGCTTTTGACAGGCGGCCTTGCTGGTGCTGGAGGTCTTTATGACCTTTTCACGCTTCCCCGGCAAGTTCAGGAAGCCAATTTGAGAAACGATGTGGAAGCGGCCTTGACGATGGGCAGCGCAAGGTCAGTCGGCCAGCTGTACGATTCTGATACCGCTTCTCGTTACAGAAGACCGGAGAGTCCTGAAAAGACGATTCTGCGCATTGCCCGAAAGAATTCCGGCCAGGTGACGCCCGGCGAAGTGGCCATTGAAAGCGATATTTCCATTGATGAAGCGAGAAAGGTACTTGATGAGCTTGCGAAAAAAGGCATCGCGGAAGTCAGAGTCCGCTCGTCGGGAGTCCTTGTGTATTTTTTCCCTGAATTCGCGGATCAAAGCAATGATTTTGCTGATATTTAATTTGAATCAAGGTTTGGTGGAAAAAAGAACGATATCGCGCAGACCGCCTGAAATATGGGGGTAGAAGTCTTCATCCCATGTTGCATCACTGTTGTTCCATTTTTCTGAAATTTTATTGACAGCATATCGATATGCTTCGGTAGCGGTCACAAATCCATCACCGTTACTGTCGCCGAATTCCGCAGATTCCATAAGATAATAGGTAAAGACTCCATGCTTCAGTGAACTTGATTCATATGAAAACTCAAGCGAGCCTGCGGCACTTAAAACAACAGGAACAAGACTGCCGTCTGAAATTGCGTTTTTTTGTACAAGCGTCGTCAAATATGCAAAAGCGAAAAATGGAAAAGCAGCCTTTGTGGTAAAATTGTAAGCGCTGTAATCCTGGGCAACTGAATCCATGGCTTCTGAATCAGGTATAAAGCCCCCTGAATAGCATGAATCGGCGATAAAAATCACATTGTCGGTAATCGCGTAGCTGCTCAGCCAATTGGCCATCTCGATTTCAGAGATGAGTTTTGAATTCGAACTGAAATCATAATCATAGGGCACAAGGTATGAAGTGCTGTCAGCCTCCCAGCCATGCCCCGAATAATAGATGAGCGCGTAGTCGCCTTTGGGTATTGAAGAAAGAAAACTCTGGATTGCTGCTTTAATGCCCGCTTTGGTGGCTGTGCTGTTTAAGATTGCAGCTCCAACATCCCAACCCTGCGCAACAAGTAGGTCATGCATTGCATTTGCGTCATCATCGGTATAGCTCAGATCATTGACAGTCTGATAATCAGCGATGCCGATCACCAGCGCATGCCGCGCCGGCAGGGATGGAGCCGATAGAAAGAGGGAGCAGGAAGAAACAGCAAGAAAAAAGGTGAAAAGGATAAGAAATTGAAGCAGCCTGGCAGCCTGCAGGATGGATTTTCTCATGGTGCGCTCTCGTCTCGAGATGCGGCTTTGCCCAGCTCAAAACCAAGCGAAAGACCGGCGGAAATCATGGAAGCGCCCGCCATGACCGTATAGCCGTACGGCAGCCTGACAACGACATCAAATGCGCGCTTTCCCAGCTTGAAAACTTCTGAAAGCCGAAGACCGAATGAGCCTGTGCATCCGATCTGGGCTCCTGTCAGAGGGGTGTTTGTATATTCTGTAACTCTGATTTGTATGGAAGCATCGGCAAGCAAGGCTGCCGGAAAATTAAAAATGGTGAGGGATGCTGGCTCGTATATCATTGCAGCGCCGAGACCCAGTCCATAGCCATGAAAGCCTCGGTAAAGATTGCCGTCTGCAAGCAGCGCTGAAGGCGCAAATGAAAAATAATCGGCACGGAGCAAAAGCCCGGCTGAAAACGTTTGATTGGTATTGTCTTTCTGGAAGATGCTGCCTGATGAAATGAGGAAGCGATAACTGATGTCAAATCCGGTCTGAGCTTTCCATGCAAGAGAAGGCAGTTTTACCAGATTGAACATGAGTCCAGACTCCAGCCCGGATGCCGTGGTAACTTTTTCAGCGGCAAAGATTGGCGACAGCAATAATATAATAAACAGATAGCTGAGTAACAGAGTCAGCTTTACAGTGCGCGCCATATCAAGAAATGTATTCTATTGGCTTCTCTAAGTCCAGCAAATAAAGTACATTTCATGGTGATTATGCTGAAGAATAGATTGAAGCCCGCCTTGACTGCAGGTTATGCGGTTTTTGCGCTTTTCGCGCTGACGCTGCTTGCGCCGATGTTGCTGGCCGGGTGCAGCCGAACCAGTTATTCCCGCTCCCTGAAACTGCCGCCTGATTCGGCTCTGGGCGGCGGCAGTTGGTGGTTTCTGGTAACCGCTGATTACGCGCAGACACAAATCCAGCCGGGCACTGCATCATCCGGGGCAGTTGGTTCATCTTTGGTTATCCGCAAAGGCACAATTCTGAAATGTTCGGAGCGGCGCATCAGCCCTCAGGGGCTTGAGGACGGCTTACTGTACCGTTTTAAGGACAACGGCCACGATTATTGGGTCAGCGAAAAATTCGGCCAAGCTTATTTTTCCCTGCAGGAAGCTGAAAAAGCCAGAGCCGATAGGTGACATCACTATATGTTAACCGCGATGCGCGTTGATCGTGATGCGCCCAACTTTCAGAATGCAGATGCAGTTTGAAAGCGCCGCTATGAAATCTATGAAACAATAATGAGGAATGGGATGGAATTTTTTAGGACATGGATTGTGCCGCCCCTGATTGGGGCGGCAATCGGCTATTTTACCAATTGGCTGGCGATAAAGATGCTTTTCAGGCCGCTGAAGCCGGTCATGATTGGCTCCTGGAAACTCCCCTTTACGCCCGGGATCCTCCCCCGTGAAAGGGAACGGCTCTCGGTCAGCATCGGCGAAACAGTATCGCGTGAGCTTCTGACAACCCAGGTTTTTGATGAACGTCTGCATGATCCATACATGATCGGCAAGGTGGAAACCTCGGTTTCTGTACTGCTCGAAGGGGTTCTTTCCGCGCCGGTTCAAGAGAGCCTGGCTCCGATTTTGAAAAAGGAACGCTCGGAGTCCGAAAAACCTGAGCCTGATTTGGGCAGTTTGGCACTTCGAATCAGCAAAAAGGCATTGTCATCCCCGGGCTTTCGCTCATCACTCTCGCTGGCACTCACGTCATCAGCCGAAGAAATATTGGCGCTTCCGGCTTCCGCTCTAGTCAGCCGCGAAACGCTTGAAAAAGCGGTTTTTTCTTTTGCGCAAAATTGCGGAAAGCCCGAGTTCCGAGCCAGGGTTGAAAATCTGGTTTTCGCAAAGTTGATGTCGCAGACAAGCCAGCCAGAACCGGCAATGTCCCATGATCATGGAGAATCTTCACCATCAGCTTCCGGCACAGCGCAGGAGCCCATACTCTCTGAAAAGCAGCTTGCCCCGCTTGCCGTCCTTGCTTCTGACATGCTCTACGAAAAACTGGTGCCCGTCGCAAACTCGATTTTGGAAGATGAAGCCATACAAAAAGAGCTTGAAACACTCGCCATGAAGGCGGTCAAAGGTGCGATAAACCGGCTTGGTCCGATTCAAAGGCTTATCGTGACCGCGGCCAATTATGAAAAAACTTTGCAGAATTCCATGCCGGAAACCATTGAAGAGCTTTCAAAGGCCATCAGTCAATTGCTTGCATCGCAGACCATGAAAGAAAAGCTGGTCAAAGCGGTAGCAGGCTACATCGCGGCACTGCGGTATGGCGGTTCTGCGCAACATACACTGATTGGTACGACAACCGAAGGGCTCGGCTGGGTGTTGCAGGCTGAATCCGCATTCGACGGAACCAGCAGCCGGCCCTCGGCAAGCGCCGCTTCAGATGCAGTGTCAGGGGACAAGTCGGACAACACTACGTCAGACGAGCTGAAAAGCTCAATAAATAGCGCTGCTCATCGCGATGTTCTTAAGGTTTTTGAATCGGTGGATCGGTTTCTGCAAGAGCTTTCAGACGATGCCGAAGGTTTTTCCCGCAGGCTGGCCGCTCACTATGCGAGTTTTTCGGACCGAAACGTGTCCGAGCTTTTGCCGGTTCTCAGTGCT
>JAJTBL010000128.1 GCA_021286925.1 Spirochaetia bacterium
CGGCAAGCAGTTCGTCATCTTCTTTTTCAAGGAAGTCCTCAACCATATCCAGATTGGCTTTCTGAATGGCCGAGATCCATTCCTGTTTCATGCCGGGCAGTTCAGACAGCTTGACATACTCTTCAGCCGTCTCCCCGCCTTCTTCACTTTCTCCGGCAAAGAGACTGTCAGCCGCTTTTTTAAGTTCGATATTTCTCGAATCCTGCAGATACTGCTCTTCCGTTTTGACATCGATATTCCAGTCACACAGTCTATTTGCAAGCTTGACGTTCTGTCCCATCTTGCCGATGGCGATAGAAAGCTCTTTTTCATCAACAATGGCGAGAGCCATGTGCTTGGATTCATCCAGGATGTACACGGATTTGACTTCCGCGGGCGACAGGGCGTTTCTGATAAACTGCCGGGGATCAACATCATATTTCAGGAAGTCGATTTTTTCGCCTTCAAGCTCCTGGCTGATAAGCTGACTGCGCATACCCTTGGGGCCAACGCAGGCGCCAACCGGATCGATATCTTCACGCCGCGAGTAGACCGCCACTTTGGTCCGGTATCCCGGTTCACGGACAATTTTGAAAATTTCGATTGTCTTGTCGTAAATTTCCGGAATTTCAAGCTCCAAAAGTTTCTTGACAAATTCAGCATGGCTTCTTGAAAGCACAATCTGCAAGCCGCTTTTCCCTTTTTCGACTTCATAGATAAGGGCTTTAATCCGGTCACCAACATGGTACACTTCACGAGGCGACTGGTATTTCTTCGGGAAAATGCCTTCTACTTTGCCAAGGTCTACGTAAATAACGCCGTTCCGTTCACGCTGGTAATATCCGATAATCAGCTCGCCCTGCTTGGATTTGTATTCCGCATAGAGCGTATCTCGGGAAATATCCCGTAAATTCTGCCTGGTTGTCTGTTTGGCAACCATGACCGACTGCAGATCAAATTCTTTTAAGTCTATCGGCAGTTCGAGAATGTCACCAACCTCGGCGTCTTCGGCGAATTTCCTGGCCTCTTCGAGCGGTATCTGACCCACTTCGTCGTCAAAATCATCAAAATCGACAATGACTTTCTTGGCATAGACCTCAACACCTTCATAATTATCCTTGATTCTGATAATGGCGTTCTCATTGGAGCCGAATTTTTTCTTGTATGCCGCTAGCAGGGCTTCCTGAAGGGTATTGATAATCAAATCCTCTGAGATTCCCTTTTCATTGATCAGTTGCCTGATGGCTTCCGCCATATCTGATGCCATGTGCCTACTCTCCCTTGTATGAAGAATCCAATCGCGCCTTCACGATTGCGGTGTATTCATATGTTTTTCTGCCGTTCCTGTTTTCCAGGACAACAGCTGTTTCATCGGCAGATTTCAGAATGCCGCTTACCCATTCGGTCTGATCCTTTTCCAGCACTTTGATTGCGTTGCCGACAAAGGCCTGCCACTCGCGTTTTGTTTTAATCAGCCGATCGATGCCGGGGCTGGCAACTTCTATTTCAGGATTCTGGTTGTTGGTTGCCAGCTGAATCCTGGGCAGAATGAGGCGATACGCCTTGGTGCATTCATCGGTGCCGGTTCCCTTTGGGGAATAAATCACCGCTTTGACCTTCACGTTTCCTTTCTGCCTGCCCAGCGAAAATTCCAGCAGCTGCAAGCCGACACCGGACAGCAGTTCTGCAATCTCCGCTTCAATGTTTTTCTCGTTTTCCACACTCGTTTCCTTCATGTGCCCATATTTGAACATGGGCATGCCGCTGGTCTTCGCCTGTTTTCGCGAATTGGCTCGTACAATAATAATGTCAGGGGTTTCGCGAAAGAAAGCGAAGGAAAAGATTCTGCCCGGCGGCGGAATCCTGCCAAAAAAAAAGAGTCGTTGCACGACTCTCCTTATCGCTAAAAAGAATCCTCGTTTTTTAGATGCTCATATCATACTCACAGCAGCGCTGAGCGTCAAGCACTGTGCGGCTTCGATTGCTGATTGGCGGCAGCAAGCACAACTAATCATAGGCAAGGACAATAGCTTCAACCCATCGTGCGCCATTATTTTTCAAAATTGCCGCACAGCTGTCCAGCGTAGCGCCGGTGGTGAAGACATCATCGATCAGCACAGACTTAACCGGAGCTTTGTCTTTGCAGGTTTCCAGAATCCGGAATGCTTTCCGGGCTGACTCCTTGCGCATGGAACGATTCAGTTTTTTCTGCTGCAGGCTTCCTTCTCTGGCGAGGATTCTCGCGACAGGGCAGCCTCGCCGTTCCAGTATGGACACCAGCACTTCCACCTGGTCCTGCTCGCCAGATCGCAGTTTTTCCGGTCTCGGCGGGACCGGAACGATGACGAAACCTGCGGAGCCTGCTCCTATGAAGTCCCGTTGCAGAATTTCTTCAATTTTCGCTGCCCAAAACAGCGCCAGCGAATAGCGTTTGCCTTTTTTGTACGCCCGCACGAGAGCGCCGGCTTTTTCATCCTGATATGGATACAGGGGAGTCAGGCGATCAAACGAAAAAACGCGGTTTCTGCACAGCATGCAGACTTCGGCCTCTGAAATCAAAGGCCTCCCGCAGCACCTGCACCGTCGGACCGCAGGCAGAGGAAGGCTGTTTTCACAGGCCGTGCACAGCGGGTAACCTCGATCTTCTCCGCTGTCAAGCAGTTTGCCGCATAGCAGACAGTAATAAGGAAACAGCATGCTTGGTAGGCGTTCAAGAAATCTCATCAATCTTAATACGCGCGCAAACATCACTGCTGCTTCAATTTTCGAACTGATTTTTAAAAAATTTCGAATCAGAGCATGGATTTCAGCTCATGCAGGATGGTCAGTGCCTGCAACGGGGTCAAAGAATCAGGATCGAGGCTTTTAAGCCGGGTTAATGCGAGGTCTTCCGCGGAAAAGAGCTCGCCTGCTCTGGGTTTTTGAGCAGCCAGCTTTTCAGGCTGCGGTTCATCGGAGCGAATAAAAACGGTGTCTGTCAGGCTGAGGCTATGTTCGAACCGGCTTAGTTTTTCCTGCAAGGCTCGAGCATTTTCCAGAACTGCTGCGGGGATTCCAGCCAGCGACGCAACATGGAGGCCGTATGAGCCGGCTGAGGCTCCTTCCTTCAGGCGCTTGAGAAAGACTATTTCACCTTCGTTTTCGAGCACAGCCATGCTCATGTTCTTCAAGCCCGGATGTTCCATCGAGGTCAGCTCATGATAATGGGTGGCAAAGAGGGTGCGGCATCGAATCTTTTCCAAAAGGTACATGCTGACTGCCCAGGCTATAGAAACGCCATCGAGGGTCCCGGTTCCTCTTCCTACTTCATCCATAATGACAAGGCTGTTCTCCGTCGCGGTGTTCAGGATATAAGCTGTTTCGTGCATCTCAACCAGGAAGGTGCTTTCGCCGCGCGCCAGGTTATCCTGAGCGCCCACCCTGCAGAATATTTTGTCGGTCAAGCCTATCCTCGCCTCATCCGCCGGGACGAAAGAGCCAAGGTGCGCCATCAAGGTTATCAAGGCGGTCTGGCGCAGAACGGTGGATTTTCCCGCCATGTTCGGCCCGGTAATCAAGGCAAAATAGGTATCCTGCGTTGACAGCGTTATCGAATTCGGCACAAAGGAGCCTTGCGGGATGCAGGTTTCAACGACAGGGTGACGGCCCTGTCTGATGTCGAGGATCGGCGCTTCAAGCAGCTGGGGTCGGCAATAGCCGCCTTCGGTTGCCGCCTGGGCAAAGGAAACGAGGCAGTCGATTTCGGAAATTTGCCGTGCCAACTGTTCTATGGAGGGGATGTACTGCTTCAGGTTTTCGCGAACGTCCAGAAATATGCTTTTTTCCAGTTCGATTATTTTTTCAGTCGCGCCGTTAATTTCGCTTTCGAGATCAGCGAGCTTGTCCGTTGTATAACGCTCGGCGCCGACAAGCGACTGGCGTCTGATAAAATGCGCCGGGACGCTGTCGAGCTTTCCTTTGGTTACTTCGAGATAATAGCCGATTATTTTATTGTATCGAATTCGCAGATTCTGGATGCCGGTTTCAGCCCGTTCTTGTTCCAGGTAGTTTTCTAGCACGGAGGTCCCGCTTCTGATGAGATTTCCTTCCGTCAAAAGTATGGAAGGATCCTCTTTGATAGCGGTTCTTATGGCATGGACGAGTTTGCCGCAATCATCCAGCTGTTCTGGGCTTAAGCGAATTTCCAGCAATGCGGGAATTTTCGTTTCGTCTTTGCCGAGGGTTTGCGACATGAATGCGGTCAATTCCAGAGATGCGTGCACCGAATCTGCAAGCGCCAGCAGGTCTTTGGCATGTGCCTTGTTCATGGCCAGGCGCGCAGTGAGGCGTTCAGTATCGAGGATGCTTGAGAGCTTTCGGCGGGCTTCATTCAGGAGCAGTTGGTCGCGGTACAGGTGTTCAACGGCATCAAGCCGTGCTTCAATGCTGTTTTTCTGCCTGAGCGGCTGAAGAAGCCATTGTTTCAGCAAGCGGGAACCGCCTGCGGTTTTTGTTCGATCCAGAACAAAAAGCAGTGTGTCGCGCTTCCCGGAGTCCTGTAGGTTTCGGACGATTTCCAGATTCTTTTTGGTTGCTTCGTCAACAACAAGATAATCGTCCTTTTGATAGGGCAAAATGGATCGTATATGAGGACAGCGGGTTTTCGAGTTTTCTTCTATATACTCAAGGACGGCTCCGGCAGCGGCCAGTTCCGGCGCCTGGTCGTCGAAGCCAAAACCTTTGAGCGAAGCGACCTTGAAGCGGTCTTTCAGGTATTGGCTGGCTTTTTCAATGTCGAAGCTCCAGTCGGGTCTTTTTTCTACGAGCATGCCTTCAAATTCTCGCAGGAGGGAGAGGATGGAAGGATTTTCGTACATGGATTGCTGAATGATGATTTCGCGCGGATTCAGCCGGTAGAATTCGGAGCGGAGAAACTGGCTCACTTCTTCATGTGTGTTGTCATTTCGATATGCCAGAAATTCTCCTGTCGAAACATCGAGGTAGGCGATACAGCATTGCTTTTGCATGGTGCAGACGCTGGCTATGTAGTTGTTGGAGCCGTGATCCAGGAAGTCTTCTTCAAGGGATGTTCCGGGCGTTACGACTTCTATGACATCGCGTTCAATAATGCCTTTGGAGCCCGGGGCGGTCAGCTGTTCGCAGATTGCGACTTTTTTGCCGGCTTTCAAGAGTCGGGCAATATATGGTTTTGCGGCATGGTAGGGTATGCCGCACATCGGCTGTTCCTGGCGCTTAGTGAGCGTAAGGTCGAGCAAAGCGCTGGCTTCGATGGCATCCTCGTAAAACATTTCATAAAAATCACCGAGACGGAAAAAAAGGATGACATCTCGGTAGCGGGCCTTTATTCTGCGGTACTGGTCCAGCATGGTGACTCGTTCGGGCATAGGCTTGAATTATATCGGCCCGCTGGATACCCTACAAGGGCAGAAAGGATTGCATATGGAAAATGAACAGATTGAAATCGGTGTTTCTGACAGGCGGCTTTTCGTCCGGCCGATTGGTCATGTCACCGCAAAGCTCTGCCAGGTCCTCAAGACACGGCTTTTTTCTCTGATAGAGACAGCAGGGTTCGAACAGATTGAATTCGACATGAGCGCCTGTAAATATATGGATTCGACGTTTCTCGGGTTGCTGCTTTTAC
>JAJTBL010000129.1 GCA_021286925.1 Spirochaetia bacterium
CCGGGGGTTCGAATCCCCCTCTCTCCGCTATCGAATTTTGGTTCCGGAAGTGTCGAATTTGCTTTTGGAGAGATGACCGAGCGGCCGAAGGTGCGCGATTGGAAGTCGCGTGTACTCCTAAAGGGTACCGAGGGTTCAAATCCCTCTCTCTCCGTAGTGCCTCGAGCATAAGAAGCCAGGCACTGTGCTCGTAACCACTGCCTAACCCCGCCAGGCCCGGAAGGGAGCAACGGTAAGCGGAAGGTGCGGTGCCGCAGAGCGCCTGGCTTCTTGTGCTTGAAGTGCTTTACCCTCCTTGAACTCCATGCTATTTTGTCAGTATGCCATACGAAGTAACCGCTTCCCGAAAGCGCCCTCAAATATTTGAACAGCTCGCGGGTCAGGAATTTGTCGCTGCTACGCTTGAAAAATCCATAGAAACAGGCCGAATTGCCCACGCGTACTTGTTTTCCGGCCCCCGCGGCTGCGGCAAAACCAGCACAGCCCGCATTCTCGCAAAGGCTTTGAACTGCGAGTCGGGTCCGACCCCGCATCCCTGCGGCACCTGCGATTCCTGCCGCTCTATAACGGCCGGTTCTTCGCTGGATGTCATAGAAATCGACGGTGCGTCCAATACCTCGGTTGACAATATCCGGCAGATCAAGGACGAAGTGCTCTTCCCGCCCAATTCGAGCCGGTACAAGATTTACATCATCGACGAAGTCCACATGCTTTCGACCAGCGCGTTCAACGCCCTGCTCAAGACGATTGAAGAGCCGCCTCCCTACGTTGTGTTCATGTTTGCCACCACCGAGCCGCAGAAGGTCCCCGCAACCATAAAAAGCCGCTGCCAGCAGTTTACCTTCAGGCTTGTATCGCCGGAAACCGTGAAAAATCTGCTCGCGGCGGCGGCCGGGGATTTGGGCGTCACCGCGGAGGAAGAGGCCTTGCTGTGGATCGCGCGGGAGTCGGGCGGCTCGATCCGCGATGCGTACACCCTGTTCGATCAGATTGTGTCCTTTGCCGAGGGCAATATCACATCGGCGCTGATCCGGGAAAAGCTTGGACTTGTGGGCCAGGATCGAATGAATGCGCTTTATGGCGAATTTGTCGCGGGCAATACGGCGGAGGCGCTGGCGAACCTCGATGCGATTCTTTCAGGCGGCGTGTCGCCCGAGCAGTTTTTGACCGACGCGGTGGAGTATGCCCGCGCTTTGTTGATGATCAAGGCCGGCGTGACGCGGGAAGGGGTGCTTGGCGCGCCGATTTCTTCCTTTGATCTGGGGATTGCCGAAGCGCTGAGCACGGAGCGGGTTGAGCGTTTGCTGTCCATTTTTCTTTCCGCGTGGCGGACGCTGAAAGATTCCGTCGATCCGCGCTACGAGCTGGATTTGGCAGTTGCAAAAGCTTCTCATATAATGAGTTATGTTCCTCCTTCCGATTTGGTCAGGGCGGTTTCCACGTTGCGGCGATTTCTGGAAAAAGGGGGCGCAAGCGCTTCGTCCGCCCCCTCTGCCAGCACTGCACCGCGTGGTGCTTCAGCGGCTGGCGGCACCGCTCAGAAGGCAGTTCCGAGCCAGGGGGCTGCTGCGGCTTCCGGGGCTGCCCCGGCTTCCAGCGCTGCGCTGGCTTCCAGCGATGCCGCTGCCCAAACATCCGGAGCAGCACCAAGCGAAAGAAGGTCAGCAAAAGCACCCAGCCCGGTACCAGGCGCCAGCGGGCCAGCGCAAACGTTGAACTCAGGATCCGGCGGCATCGCTTCGGCCCAAGTCCCGAACTCGTCATTGAGCAGCGGGCCAGCCCAGACTGCGGCGGGCAGACAGCCGCTCTCGCTCGCTGATTTGAAGAAAAGCTTGGTGGCGGCCGTAAGAAAAAGCAACATCATGCTATCCAGCACCATTGAAAAAACCCGGCCCTGGCGGATGAATCGCGATGTCCTCATCATGCCGGTCAACACCCAGATGGAAGCCGATCTGCTGAAGCGCTATC
This sequence comes from Spirochaetia bacterium, assembly GCA_021286925.1. Taxonomy (GTDB): domain Bacteria; phylum Spirochaetota; class Spirochaetia; order Treponematales; family Rectinemataceae; genus JAJTBL01. The sequence goes on from JAJTBL010000129.1 coordinate 1,969, forward strand.
TGGGCATAATCGCGGAAATCGTCGCCCAACTGAAAGGAGCGCCGCAGAAAATCGAAATCACCTTCGGCCCTGATGAAGATGCCGAGCTTTCAGCCATGCCTGAACCTCCTAACATTGAAGATGCAGGGAGCGAAAAGATTGCGCGGGCAGGAACTTCGCAGGACCAGCCTCGGAGTTTCAACGACGCTTCGCCTGCATCGCGCGCGCCTTCTCCCGCCGCGGCACCATCAAATTCGACTGGAGTCAAAGAAAACCAATCGCTGACACTCGAAGAGCGGGAATCCATCCAGATGCTGGAGCGATTTTTCAAAGGCAAGCTGGTGGGGATCACGGCCGCCCCTGCGGGCATTGCGGATGCGCCGATCAAGCCGGCAGGAAAGACCGCAGCGCCTCAGCCAAGTGCTGTTGAAAGCGATCCGGAAACTGAAACTTTTTCAGGAAGCGCGAGTCCTGAAATATTCGATATCGAGGAGCAGGAATAAACTATGGATTTGTCAGACATCATGAATATGATCAAGAACCCTCAGGCGATTCAAGCGCGGGCTAATGAACTGCGGCAGAGAACCGCTGCTATCCGGGCGACTGGCCAGGCAGGCGGCGGAATGGTGAAAATCACCTTGAGCGGCGAAATGGAAATGCTTGGCTGTGAGATAGCGCCTGAAGTAGTCGACCCCTCGGACCCCACCATGCTGGGGGATCTCATCCGCGCAGCGCATCATGACGCGGCGGATAAGGTCAAAGAGGCGATTCAGCGAGAGCTGGCCGCCAGCATGGGCGACATGCCGATTCCTCCTGGATTGTTCGGAGGCAGCGGCAATCCTTTCGGAACGGTCTGATGAAAGCGCTTGAAGATCTGGTGACGCTGTTTACCCGGCTTCCGGGCATCGGAAGAAAAAGCGCGCTCCGCATGACCTATTACCTGCTCAAGGCGGACCCGCGCTTTGCACAGAGTCTCGCAGAGCAGATTGCAGGCCTGCAGGACCAGATAAAATTCTGTTCCGTCTGCGGTTCCTATACCGAATCCGACCCTTGCCCGGTTTGCTCCGGTCTGGATCGGGACCGGAGAATTCTCTGCGTTGTCGAACAGCCGCAGGACGTCATCACGATCGAAGCGTCGCGGGAGTACCGGGGCCTGTATCATGTGCTGGGCGGCCTCCTTTCCCCGCTCGACGGCATCGGGCCGGATAAATTGAGAATCGCCAGCCTCATCCAGCGGATCAGGAAAAGCCGGAATGAGAGCGTACCCATTCAAGAAGTGGTGCTTGCCACCAACCCGACCGTGGAAGGCGACACAACCGCCCTCTATATCCGGAAAGTGCTGGAACAGGAAGGCGTGGCTGTAACACGGCTGGCGACCGGCATCCCCGTCGGCGGTGATCTGGAGTACGCGGACCGGCTCACGCTTGCCCGCTCGTTCCGCGGCAGAATGCCGCTTTGAAAAAAATTACAGGAGTAATCATGAAAGTCAGAGAAATTGCGGAAATCCTTGACGCTGCCTTTTTTGCGGGCGAAGAGTTCGCAGACCTTGAGGTGCAGGCCGCCTGCGGCGCCGATTTGATGAGCGACGTCATGGCTTTTGTCAAGGAACGGGTTGTCCTGCTGACTGGTCTCATGAATCCGCAGGTGCTCCGTACCGCAGACCTTTTGGATATCAAGGTTGTCGTCTTTGTCCGCGGCAAGAAACCCACCAACGATCTGATAGAAATAGCAAAGGAAACCGGCACGATTCTGCTCTCTACTAAATATTCCATGTTCCTGGCATGCGGCAGACTTTACGAGGCTGGCTTGCGGAACGGCGGTGTCCGCGAGATAGCATGAGGTTTTTTTCGTGACACTGCACTTTACCATTCCCGCCATGGATTTTTCAGCGGCTGGAAAAGCATCTACCGAAGTGAAAAAGCTGCTATCGAGCATAGGATTTGATTCATCGTTGGTAAAGCGCGTCGCGGTCGCCATGTACGAGGGCGAAATGAACGTTGCTATTCACGGCGGCGGCGGGCAGGCTGAAGTCAATCTCGATCCCGCGCAGATAAAAATTCGATTTATTGACCATGGACCGGGCATCGCTGACATTGACCTGGCGATGACCGAAGGCTATTCGACCGCCAGCGAAGAAGTCCGCAGTATGGGATTCGGCGCGGGCATGGGCCTGCCGAACATGAAACGCAACGCCGATGCGCTTGAAATTTCCAGCGCGGTCAATGAGGGCACAACAGTAACGTTGGTATGGCGTCTAGGGGCAGTTTCATGAGCTCCAGCCTCCTCCATTCGGTCTATTTGGACGAAACGCTTTGTCAGGGCTGCACAACCTGCATCAAGCGCTGCCCGACACAGGCGATCCGTGTGAGGAATGGCAAAGCCCGGATTATGGAGGAGCGTTGTATCGATTGCGGCGAGTGCATCCGCGCCTGCCCCAAGGGGGCAAAGAAAGCTGTTTCCGATCCTCTCGCCCTAATGGATGGCTATGATGTGAGGATCGCACTTCCTGCGCCGTCGCTCTATGGGCAGTTTGGCTTCCCGGTATCTTCAAAAGCCATGACGGCAGCTTTGCAAGCCATTGGATTTGACCTGGTTGTAGATGTGGCGATTGGGGCCGAACTGCTGGGGCGCGAAATCGAAGCGGAAATCAGAAAGCGTATTGCTGAACGGGCTTCCGCGGAACATGGCAGCCGCTCGGACGGCACCCCATCGCCTCTGCATGAAGAAACTGCTGGAATGCCGCTCATTTCCAGTGCCTGTCCGGTGGTGGTCCGGCTGATTCAGCAGCGTTTCCCTTCGCTGATCCCCGCCATTGCACCGTTCTTGCCGCCTGTTGAAATTGCGGCCCGCGAAGCTAAAAAGCTGGTTGCCGGCCTTGATCCATCCCTCCGGGTTGGCATGTTTTTTATCAGCCCGTGCACGGCTAAGGTAACCGCGATACGCATGCCGCTTGGATATGAGCGTTCCCTGGTGGACGCGGTGTTTTCATTTCAGGATATTTTCCCGGCGCTGAAAAAGGCGCTTTCCCGGCCTTCAGAAACGCCTAGCCGCTTTGCGCCGCTGCAGGAGCGGATAGCTCGCTTGCGTCGAGGACGTGGTATGGATTGGGCGCGGTCGGATGGGGAAATCGACGGGCTGGGCATTGAGCGGGCGGTTTCTGTCGATGGCATTCAGAACGTCATTGCCCTGCTGGAAGAAATCGACAATGGAAAATTCATCGAGGTGCCATATATCGAAGCGCTGGCCTGTCCGGGCGGCTGTGTCGGCGGGCCGATGGCGGTCGCTAACCCCCATGTGGCGCGGGCGGCCATGAAACATATCGCCGCAGCGGAAAAGACAGCAGCTGCCCGTGATGGGACTGAAAGTGCCGTTTTGTCTGTTGGGGCCGGAACCGCCGAGCAATCGGGTCAATCCGGACAGCCCGTGCAGGCAGGATTCGGCTGGGAGCGCGAGCTTCAGCCCAAACCGGTTTTTGTCCTGGACCGCGACATGCTGAAGGCACTCCAGCTGGCTGAACAGATGGAGCTTATCACCGGCCAGCTGCCCGGCCTGGACTGCGGAGCCTGCGGTTCACCAGACTGCCGCGCCCTTGCCGAGGATATCGTCAAAGGCAAGGCGTCGCTCGAAGATTGTCTCGTCATGATGCGGAAAAAAAC
>JAJTBL010000130.1 GCA_021286925.1 Spirochaetia bacterium
CCCAGCATGAATGAGACAGCATACTTGGGTGATTCAGCGGTTGAAGTGCTTGTTCAGCGTATGCTGCAAGCCAATTCAGCCGACGTCGACACCGTGAGCGGAGCGACCGAAGCAAGCAATGGCTTTATTGCAGCAGTCAAAGATGCATTATCGAAGGCTGGTTTTTCACCTGTCAAGGCTTTGCCTGCCGCGGCAGTTATGAAAGTCGCTCCAGCAAAATCTTATGATGTCATAGTCATCGGCGGAGGCGGCGCTGGACTTTCCGCAGCGAACTCAGCGGTGGCGCAGGGTGTCAAGGTGGTGCTTTTTGAAAAAATGGGAGTCTTAGGGGGCAATACCATTCGAGCAACCGGCGGTATGAACGCAGCGGGCACGCCCCAGCAGGCTGCCAAAAATATAAAAGACAGCCCTGATCTCTTTTTCAAAGATACCATGAAGGGCGGCTACAATAAAAATAACCCACAGCTCGTTCAAACGCTCGCTGAAAAGGCCGCTTCATCGGTAGCTTGGATCACCGAGATGGGCGGAGATCTCTCTGATGTCGGCAGGCTTGCCGGAGCGAGTGTGGACAGAGCTCATCGGCCTGCAGGCGGTGCCAAGGTCGGGCCTGAGATTGTAAAAACACTCGGTACCAAAGCGAAATCCAGTGCAGGTTTGCAGATTTTTACCGATGCTGAAGTGACTTCGCTGACGACCGATAAAACTGGAACGGTCATTGGTGTCGTCGTCTCAATCGGCGGAAAAGAATATAAGGTAAAAGCAAAGGCGGTTGTTTTAGCAACTGGGGGATTCGGTGCGAATAATGAAATGGCAGCCAGCTATGTGCCAAGTCTCAAGGGTTTTGCAACCACCAACCAGCCCGGCGCTACCGGAGATGGTATTAAAATGGCCCAGGCTATTGGGGCTGGACTTGTAGACATGGATCAGATACAGACCCATCCGACTTTCGCTCCTGAAGGGAATGAAATGGTCACCGAAGCAGTTCGAGGCAACGGCGCGATTCTCGTCAATAAAGCCGGTGAACGTTTTGTCGATGAACTGGCAACCCGGGATGTCGTTTCAGCCAAACTTCTGGCTCAAAACGAAAAAATCGCCTACCTCGTTTTTGATACAACTGTCCGGAAGAGTCTTTCTGCCATCGAAGGTTATATCAAAGCCGGCTTTGTCCTGCAGGCGGATACACCTGAGGCCCTGGCTCTGCTCATTGGCAGTGACCCTGCTGTGCTGAAAGCAACGATAAATCGATATAATTCCTTTGCCGCGGAGAAAAAGGATGGAGATTTTGGACGAAGCGATCTGCCGAGAGCTTTGACTCAGGGACCGTACTTCGCAATAAAGGTGACGCCTGCGATTCATCACACCATGGGTGGTGTCAAAATTGACAGCTCTGCACAAGTTCTCCGTGAAGATGGTACTGCCATAGCAGGTCTTTTCGCAGCAGGCGAGGTTACGGGCGGCGTACATGGCGGCAATCGCCTTGGTGGCAACGCTTTGGCTGATATTGTTACCTTCGGCAGGATTGCTGGAGAAAATGCAGCAGCACGGGCTAAGGTAAAATAAGGAAAAGCTGAGCCACTTCACAGCATTCCAGGCTTGAAAGCTTGAAATGGAGCAGCGGCCTTATGCGGCTGATATAAAAAAGGCACCCCTTAAAGGGTGCCTTTTTTGTGGTTATATGAAATTTTAGGCGCTTTTTGATGCCGTTGTATGATGATTTTCCGCCGATGAAGATGCGCAGGCTTTTCGTTCATTGGCAGCACTGTTGGCCGCAAGCATAGGCCCAGCAGTTTTCTTTGCCGCGGCTTTATATCGTTCCAGAAAGGCACCGGCTACCTTCGGATTGGTCAGCTGGCAGGGACCGTTGATACAGCCGCCATCGCATGCCATAACCTCGATCAGCAGAGGCTTGTCCGACTCCTGCACTTTTTTCAATTGGGAAGCGGTATCTTTGGTGATACCGGAAACGATACAAGAATTGACCTCGACTGCTGAAGGAGACAATGCATGCTTGACAGCGGCGGTTACTCCCTGCGTCATTGCAAAACCGCGGCCGTAAGCCGATGCGTTCCCCGCTTTGGCCAAATCTTCTTCGTTTTCTTCATTGACTTGAATACCAGCTGCCATAAGCATGGCGCCAACTTCTTCAGATGTCAGGACAGCATCGACCAGCTGCGAATTCTGCGATGCTCTGTGCGCTTCCCATCGCTTTGCCAGACAGGGGCCGATAAAAACCGTAAATGCATCAGGATCTTGTGCTTTGGCTGTTTTCGCGGCAACCAGCATCGGGCTTGGCGTATCTGACAAAATCTGCTCAAGATCCATGCCGCCAGCTGCCCGGACCCATGATGGACAGCAGGATGTGGCCAAAACTTTTTTATTGTCATGAAGCCTTTCGGCGAACTCCCGTGCTTCCGCTTCAGCGACGCGGTCAGCAGCCTCCGCGACTTCCATGACTTTACTGAATCCGAAATGCTCCAAAGCGGCGATAAATTTTCCAGGCGGGAAGGGAAACTGAACCATGGCCGCGGGTGCAACCAGAGCAATCAGCTTCTTACCGTGGGTCAATGCTGACAGCACCTGAACGATTTCGGATTTCTCGGCAGGAGCGCCGAAGGGACAGGCGGAAAGGCATTTACCGCAAAGAATGCACTTCGATTCATCTATCTTCGCAATTCCATCTTCTCCTTTCTGTATTGCGCCAACCGGGCAAACCTCTTCGCACGGAACGGGGATTTTAATAATTGCATGGAAGGGGCATGATTTTTCACATAACCCGCAGTTGACACAAAGTTCAGGATCTATATGGGACTGATTGTTGATAATACTGACCGCGCCTTTAGGACAATTGACCTTGCACGGGCGCGCCAAACAGCCCTGGCATGCGTTTGTGACGATGTAGCGCGATTTTGTACAGCCGTTGCATGCCGCTGACATCAGCGAAAGCGGAAAAGCATCGGGCTTTTTTCCTGCAAGCGCTTCCTGCGCGTATGCTCTGAGTGGCTTATCAACATCCAGCATGCCTTCAGTTGAATACCCAAGGAGGCTCATCAACCGCAATCTCAGGTTTGCACGGTCGTGGTGAATACAGCACTGAATGATTTCCCAGTTTTCATTCGTCATCGAATAAGGAACCGAATCGATTTCATCTGCTAGTTTGCCCGTCAGGGCAAGGTTGGTCACTTCTGAAATGAGCCTTCTTTTCAAACGTACTGCGTTGTTTTCCTTAGCCATTTTGCACCTCGGAAAGCGCTTCTTCTACTGCCTTCAGCAATGATTCCGGTGTTGCTGCTTCAAGAAGCTTATCGTTGACCAGCGCGAACGGTGCTTTGCTGTTGCGGCTCAATTTGCAGAATCCCAGGCATGGAGAACCTTCGCATATAACCTTGCCGCCAAATTTTGCCGTCATTTCATCCACCATGCCGAGCAATTCAGCGCCGCCCAAAACATAACAGGCAGTTCCTACGCAGATGGTTACTTTTACCTGATTCATATTTATTCCTTCCTTAGTATGAAAGGCGCGCCCATGCCTCCATGCGGCTGTCGGCGAGCCTCAGTTTATATGAATTGAACTGAAACCTGTTTAAGCAGGTTTTCTTCAAGCAAGACTTTGAGCCTTTTGATGACATTCCTGCGGATTTCCAGTTCTACCGGCATGGTCGGATCCTGGTGAGCTTCATTGATTTTCGTTCCCACCAGAAATTCGATAATGTCCGAATCGAGCAGGTGTTTGAGAATCATGGTTGCTGAGTTTTCCGGCAGCTGTTCAATTTTCGCATCTTGTTCGAGATATTCGACTACTTTACCCAGCGTAACGATTCCCTCAGTTATAAGATCGGCGCTTTCCATAAAGGCTGGCGGCGGTATCGTCAAATCTCTCACTTTCAAGGAAACCCGAATCGTTTTTTTAAGTTCTCTGGCTATGATATTCGCGGTTGTCCCGCCGCAGATGATTTTTTTCCCTGGAAAACTTTTAAATTTTGAAGCGAGTTCCTGATCATCCTCCGGATGAATCGGCGGTCCCGAAACAATCAGCAAGCGCCGTGCTTCTCTGAAATAGACAACGCCGCAGGTTATATCATCCTTGGGGATTCCCAGGTCATGATACGCAGCTCGAATAACCACCGCATGAGCGAGTTCTCGCGCCGAAATATCGGGATTTTGACGGACCAGGTTCAGTGCGTAGTCCTTGACACCATTGTATCCCCAGCCAATCGGCAAAACTTTGGTGCCCATGCCTGCCTGGCTGACGCCGTCTGAAAAAAATAAAATTCGATCCCCCAGCTGAGGTTTGAACGAAGAGCCCCGCAGAATTGCAGGCTTAGGATGGCTGCCGATTTTTTTCCCTTTTGCGACTTGAATCTCGGTCTTGACCGGCTCAACTTCACAGCCTTGCCGAATCAGCAGATACGGCGGATTGTCATATTCGATAATCCTGACATCTTGCCCCTTATCCACATCGACTATGGTAAATGTCGCATAACTAATTTTCCGCTCTGAACAGACCGGCAGAGATCGCATAATCAGCTTTGCTGTTTTGTTGATTGACATGTTTGCGGCGATACAGCCAGTCGCGAGTGTGCCGGTCAGCGTCGCAAGCACCCCAGCCTTGATACCGGAACCGAGCCCGTCGGAGAGGACTGAGATAATTCGATCCGTCTCCTGAATTTTTCGGGACATGAAAACATCCCCTGCTGCATTTTGCCCTGCTTTGGGCAGCTGGTAGGAGCCAATTTCAATAAAGTGCGGTTTCACGGCAGTTATTCCTTATTCGATTTGTAACTGTCGCTGGATCGTTCAGACTGGAATGATTCGATTATCGAAGTTAGGGCTGACTCTGCCTCTGCAGCATTTTCACCGAGCAGATACGCAATTTTCTGGACAGTTCTGAGATTCTGGCTCATCACCTTCCGTGCCTGCGAAATGACCCGGTCTTTTTGGATCCATGGCGCGGTTATATCCTGGAAAAGTCCGCCGGCCAGGAGCCCTTTTTCAATGCTGAACACCGAACCATGAACAATTTTTCCATTGCATTGAAAATCGGAGGCGACAATGTCTTGGCGTTCCGGCATCAAAACCTGCTCAAAAGCTTCCCAGAAAGGAAGCAATTTACGCAGATCGGCACCTTCTAAACTCGGTTTCAGCGCATAAAGTTCCATGGCATCGGAACCGAGAAGCTCGGCGAAAGGCTTGTTGCACTCAACGATATGCATCGATGAATCAACGACAACTGCGGCGGAAGGCATCGCCTTCAGCAATGCGTTTGCCTTTTTCTGAGCAAGTTTGCGGGTATAGGAGAGGCACATCGTTTTTTCAGCTTTTCCAAGAAACATCGCCGCGGCGAATGCCTGGCAGGAATCATAACCGCAGCCGGAGCAATTGAGCTCATCTTTTCGGCTGTATTTCCCAATGGATGCCAGCGCCGTCTTGATGTCTTCTTCGGAGACTGCAACCGCAGCAACTGGTTTTTGGCGTATGCTCTGCGGCATGGTGAGATTCGCCGAGATATCCTGCACAGATACAGGATCGAGTGATATCCAGCTCTTCTCGGCGCGTTTTTCTTTTTCAGACAAAATCTGCAAGCGCTTGGTGAT
>JAJTBL010000131.1 GCA_021286925.1 Spirochaetia bacterium
TGCGCCATGGGCTTGCCGTCGAGCATGAGTCCGGCGTTGTCGCCGACAACATAGACATTGGGGTATTTGGTCGAGCGCATGCCCTCGTCGCATTCGATCCGGTTTCGTCTGCCCATGGGGAGGGGGAGTGAGCCGGCAAAACTGGAACCTTTGACGCCGCAGGTCCAGATAAAGGTGTCCGTTTCGACAATCGTTCCGTCTTTCAGGAGGACTTTGCCCTTTTCGGCGCCGATGATGGCGCTGTTGAGCATGACTTCGCAGCCTTTTTTAGCCAGGTATTTTTCAGCCTTGGCGCGGAGCGGCTCTTCCAGAATGGGAAGGATGGAGGGAAGGGCTTCGATATTGATGATGCGGACTTCTTTGGGGTCGATGAAATGCTTTTTGCACATGACATCGCGGTACTCAAGCAGTTCGCCGATCATTTCGATTCCGGTAAAACCGGCGCCCGCGACGACAAAGGTCAGCATGCGTCTTCGGATTGCGGGATCGGGTTCCTTGGCGGCTTCCATGAAGGTGTGCTCGAGGTGGTTGCGGATTTTCATGGCGTCTTCAAAAGCCCAGAGCGTAAAAGCATGCTCTTGGACGCCGGGGATGCCGAAAAATTCCGGCTCGGCGCCAACACCGACAATAATGTAGTCGAAATTGTATTCGCCGCGCTTTCCGTAGGCTTTCTTTGCTTCAAAATCGACATTGCTGATACGATCCAGCACAACATTGATTCGTTTTGCGCCAAAAATCTTCTTGAAACTGACCTGCACCGATTCCGGCTCTGTTCTCCATCCTGCAACTTCATGCAATTCAGTCATGAGGGTATGGAAAGGCCGCATGTCAACGAGCGTGATCTCGACATTGGGTGTCTTGCGGAAATGCTTTTCCAGAATCTTTCCAGCCCAGACGCCGCCGTACCCTCCGCCGAGGATCAGGATTTTCTTTGAGTCTGCCATTCGGAACTCCTGAAAGGTATGTATGATATTCTTAACTTATTGTACACCAGGTTTCGATAAATATCTATATACAATTTTATATAGATTGATATTTATTTTAATATATTTGCAAAACATTTCAACTGTAAGGCGTTCAGGCGGCCGGGCGGCTCTTCGGCAGTGTCTCGAACCTTGTATATTTCCCAATTGAACTCGAATCACTTAACAATCGTTTCATTTTACGATATGCTTACCGTTCTTGATAAATGTCTGACTGGCATGATGCTTTGCATTTTGCTTTATATATTTTGATTACTTCAGGATCAGCTATGGATTTGACACGATTTTCACTCAATCCCGCGCTCGCTGAAAATGCGCGCGTTCAGTCCCCCTTTCACACACCGTTTTATGAAAAGCTGCTTTCCACCCTCTTTGAGTCGAATGAGAATGCCTACGTCAAGAGTAACGTGGAAAAGGATCGGGGAATCATCTTTATGATGCCGGCTTTTTACTGGCTGACATCGGTTAAAGGCAAGGAGCCGGGAGCTCGAGCTTTGGCGCTTGCACCGGATGCCGAAAGCGCCGCCGCGCTGTTCCGTGCATCCCGGGAGCTTGCGGCCAATCTGCAGGATTCGGTGCGGATTGCACACCTGGGCTCGGCGGCGGGTACCGCCGGGGCTGCAGACGATGCAGGCGGCTTATCTGACTCTCCTGGTGTCACGAACCTTGTTGATGCCAACCTGGTAGTCGCTGATTTTGATACCTTCCGGGAAGCGGTCTCAGCCGGTACTTTGTCCGGACGGAGTTACGGCTTTGTCATTCTCGATCATGCTGAAGTGATAGCCGAGCTTCCGTATGAGATTTTGAAAAAGACCATGGGGCACCTGCTTCCTTCCTGGGAACGCAGAACGCTCGTGATAGCGGCAAAACATACACCGCGTGCCAAGAATCTCGCCTGGGAGTTCGCGGATAATCCGCGGGAGATCAGCCTGCAGGAATCGTTGGGGTTTGCTGGACTGATGAAGGCCCAATCGTACGATGTGGCTGAAAAAGATAAAGTTCGATTTTTGCTGTCGCTCGCGGCAGGCAATCCGGGCAAAACCATGGCTGTTTTCTGCAACCTGAAACGAACAGCGCAGGAGCTGGCATTCAGACTGCAGAAGAATGCTGTCCCGGTCGATTATATCGTCGGCAATCTGATGGCGGACCGCAAACGGCAGATTGCTCAAAAAGCGCTCAGCCAGGCATCGGGCAAGGGCTTTGTCCTGGTGCTGACCGATGACGGCGCCAAGGGTCTTGAGGGAATGGAGTTCCCGATTCTTGTCAATTTCGATATTCCGCTGGAGCCTGAATTTTACGCAAGCCGTGTCGCGTATATTTCCAAAAACCCCGACGAAGCTCAGCTTTTCAATTTTGTCTGCGAGCGATACATGTACGGTGTGCCGGCGATCGAACGGCTGATCGATGCGCCGCTGAATCCCCAGCCGCTGCCGAATCCTGAGAGCCTGCCTGAAGACCAGAGCGCGGGGTTTGATTATATTCCTCCTGAGCGCCCGGAGCGGGGGAGGCCATCAGGCCGCGGCGGACGACCGGGCAGATTCGGCGATTCGGACCGAAGCGAAAGACCTGCCCGGGATGAGCGGGCGGAGCGAAGTGAGCGGCCTGTGCTACCTGAGCAACCAGAGCGGCCCGAGAGCGCTGGCAGCGGGCGGCCCGAGCGTTCGGGCGCGGCTCGTCAGAGACCCTCGCGATGGGATACGGATCGGCCAAGTCCAGCCCGCCAGACTTCCAGGGAGAGAAAACCAGGCGCCCCATCGTCATCCCAGTCCTTGGAATCAACGGAAAATCTGTATGCCTTATCAACGGAAGAGCGGCTTGCGCTGTTCCGGAAGAAATATGAAAAGACCGTTCAGCCCCGCGATACCGCCGGGGCGGAGCAAGGCAGTAAATCCGGAGCAGGAAAAGGCGGCAGCAGGAATCGAAAAGCGAGGCCGAACGGCGCCCGGAATTCCGGCGATGCTGCAGCCCGCGGCGCAAATGCTGCCAGTCATGGCAAAGACACTTCCCCCAATCAACGTCCGCGGCAGATGGGAACAACATCAGCCGCAACTCAGCCGTCAGAACCGGCCGCGCCGGTGCCGCAGCCGCTGACACAGCCAGCAGCGAAGCCGCAGGTTTCCCCGGAACCTGAGCAAGGCTCGAAAGGCCTTTTCGGCCGGCTGCAGGGGCTTTTTGGCGGCAAAAAAGAATCATGAACCGGCAAACAGCGGCCAAAACCGGTTTACTAAGCTGCCAAAGCGTGGTATATGCTGTATTTTCAGCGCGTGCTGGAATATACTTTCAGCCCATTCTTGCAGGAGGCAGGTGAAAACCCATGAAGATTTTAACCCATACGGTAAAACCGAGGCTTGAAGGCGAACTGGCAAGCCTTGATACGCTGGCCAGAAACCTTTGGCTTTCGTGGAACTTCGATGCCGTTTCGCTCTTTATTCGAATTGACCCCGAAGCCTGGGTTGCCAGCGGCCAGAACCCGGTCAAGATGCTGGGCATGGTCAGCCAGGAGCGCTTCGATCAGCTGGCTCAGGATGATGCCTTTATCGCCGACCTGCACGATGTCAAGAATCGATTTGAGCGCTACCGCAACGGAGAAACCTGGTACAAGGGGCCGCGAACTTCCTATGTCGCCTATTTTTCCATGGAATTCGGTATCGATGTATCGCTCCCGACCTATTCAGGCGGTCTGGGAATTCTTTCCGGCGATCATATCAAAACATCCAGCGACCTGGGTCTGCCCCTTGTCGGCGTCGGTCTGCTCTATCGGCAAGGCTATTTCAAGCAGTATCTGAACGCGGATGGTTTCCAGCAGGAATCCTATCCGGAAAACGACTGGTACAACATGCCGGTTGAACAGTGTGTGGATGCGGACGGAAAGCCCATGCTCATTGCAGTCGAACTTGCCGGCAAGCAGGTCGCAGCGGCCATCTGGAATGTCAAAGTCGGCCGGGCCAATCTCTACCTCCTCGACACGAACATCCCCGAAAACAGCCCCGAGGACCGGCTCATTACGGCGACGCTCTACGGCGGCGACAAGGATATGCGAATCCGGCAGGAAATCGTGCTGGGTATCGGCGGTATCCGAGCGCTCCGGGCGCTGGGTATCGAGGTCTCTGCCACGCACATGAACGAAGGACATTCGGCCTTCCTGGCGCTGGAACGAATCCGAATGCTCATGCAGGAAGAGAAGCTGAATTTCAAGGAAGCGGTTCAGGCTTTCATTCCAACCAATATCTTCACAACCCACACGCCGGTGCCCGCCGGCAATGAGCGGTTCGGCATTGATTTGATCGAAAAATATTTCCGGGGCTGGATTCAGAGTTTCGGGGTGGACTGGAACGAATTTCTCAGCCTTGGCCGCGAGAATCCTTTCGACTATAATGAAAGTTTCTGCATGACCGTTTTCGCGCTGAAGCTTTCGGCGTACGCGAATGGGGTATCAAAACTGCATGGCGAAGTCAGCCGCGAAATGTGGAAAGGCCTGTGGAAAGCCCTGCCGATTCAGGAAATACCTATCGGTCATGTGACCAACGGTGTCCATCCGCGCACCTGGATCAGCCACGATATGCTCAGCCTGCTCGACCGTTTCCTCGGCCCGCGTTTTAACGATGATCCTTCTGCCCGGGATATCTGGGACCGGATTGACCGGGTTTCCGATGAAGAGCTTTGGCGAACCCATGAACGCCGCCGCGAGCGGCTGGTCGCTTTTGCCAGGATGCGGCTCTCTGCTTCGATGCAAAGACTGGGCGTGACCGATTCGGCCCTTCTGCAAGCGGGAGACGCGCTTTCGCCCTATGCACTGACCCTTGCCTTCGCGCGCCGCTTTGCGACCTATAAGCGCGGCAACCTCCTGCTGCAGGACCCCGACCGGCTCATCCGCCTCCTGTCCAGCAAAGATATGCCGCTCCAGATTGTCTTTGCCGGCAAGGCGCATCCGCACGACATCCCCGGCAAGGAACTGATCCGCGAGCTGGTGCATTTCTCCCGCAAGGAAGAGGTGCTGGGCAAACTGGTATTCCTCGAAGATTACGACATGAATATTGCCCGCTATATGACCAGCGGCTCCGATGTCTGGCTCAATACTCCGCGGCGCCCCCTGGAAGCATCGGGCACCTCCGGCATGAAGGCAGGCATGAATGGCGTCCTCAACTGCTCCATTCTGGACGGCTGGTGGGCTGAGGGCTACTCCTCCGATATCGGCTGGGCGATAGGCCTGGGCGAAGAATACAAGGATGAGGAGCTGCAGGACAAGATCGAAAGTGAAGCCCTCTATGATCTGCTCGAGCGCGAAATTCTGCCTACCTTCTATCGCAGGGGCAGGGACAACCTCCCGCGCGACTGGGTTGCCAAAATGCGCGGATCAATGAAGAGCATCGGAAGGAATTTCTGTACGCACCGTATGCTCGAGGAATATCACGAAAATTATTATCAGCCAGCGATGGCTGAAGGCGAGCGTCTGAAAGCAGAGCACTACGAATCCTCCCGCTCGCTGGCTGCCTATCTTCAGAAAGCTTACAGCCAGTGGCCGCAGATTTCCGTTCTGCAGGT
>JAJTBL010000132.1 GCA_021286925.1 Spirochaetia bacterium
CAATTCAGACGCGTTCGCGCAGATAAAATCGGCAAAAAGCGGATTTGACGGAAAATCTATCGCAGCAACCATCGGCAAAGAGTCACCGAACAGCATAGAACATGGCATCATTTCAGGAGCCTTAAAAATCGCTCCGTCAGCGTGGATTTTGGAAAGCACAAGGCTGTCTGGCCTTGCCCTTTCATCGCAGTCAACTGTTGCGGCTCCATCAGGGCAATCAGCCCAACAGGATAAAGCCGGCGGTGCCGGCAGTTCTGCCAATAGCAGTACATCCGATTCTTCAGTTGGATTTTCACGGCTTCAGGTGGGCTGGTTTTCCGTCCGCGAAAACGCGGTATCCTTTCAGGCAACACTGGTGAAAAAAGGTTTTAAGGCGGTTGTCGAGGAACAGAAGAACAAGGACGGCGAGTCCCGGTGGGCAGTCATCGTCGATGCGGAAGGCGACTGGTCGCAGATGCAGGCTCGGCTGAAGGATGCTGGATTCGAGTCGTATATTGTGCAATAAACAGCTTTTTATTGCGTTACAAAGGCTTCGGCGCTCGCTCCCGGAACCGATTTTACGGTCTGAATCCATTTTTTCGCTTCATCCCGTGACGGATAGGGGCCAACCTTTACCTGATAGTAGCTTTTTCCATTGATATCTTTGACAGTAATCACAGCTACCATGCCGCGCTCCTGGAATGCTTCTTTGAGTTTATCCGCGGTTGCCTTGCTGCTGAAACTGCCTGCCTGAATCCAATAGTCGCTTGAGGCGGGTTTGGCTGCGGTCGTCGTTGTTGTCGCGGTCGTTTTAGCTGTTGTTGCTGAGGGGGGCGATGCCTGCGGCTGTTTTGCAACGGTCGTCGTGGTAGTCGCTATGGATTTGGGCGCGGGGGGAGCTACGACAATTGTGGTTGTCACGGGTGCAGGCTGGGCTGAAGTTGTATTCGGCGCTGATGACGGAACTGGTGCCTGAATGGTGGTCGCGGTCGAGTCGCCATTGCCGTAGACTATGATGATATCGCCGCTTTTCGTTGTGGTTGTCGTTTCCATGGTGGAAACAGGGAGATTCGCAACATAATCCTGCGGCGCTTTTGATTTGGGCTCGCTCTTGCCAGTTAAAGAAAAAGGTGCTGCGGAATTCGACGGCGACGGAAGAAAAAGCAGAAAAGCCGCCCCTGCCACAACAAGCAGGAAAAAGCTGATTCCCACGGAGAGCCAGACAATCTTTTTTGTTTTATCGGACATACCATCTCCCTCATGCATACTATCGGCTGATTTGCTGAATCGGTTGAGCGGATATGAAGAGATTTGACGATGGAAGCGCGTTTTCAAGTGTCCCGCGGCAGCAAACCGGGAATTCGTGCAAGCGATGCTTCAAGATCTTTAATAAAGCCTTCATTGGATATGAAAAAGACTGGCGGATGGACGGCGGGCCTGAGTTTCCAGAGATACTCCTGATTTGAGATACGGGCGAGCGCCGTTTCCGTGTTTACACCGTCACGAATCCTGGCACGCTCGAGCCGAATCTCAAGCGGCGCGGTCACTTCAATGATAAATGAGCATTTCGCAGCCTGCGGAAATTTATACAAGAGCGCCGCATTGATGCAGACACGCTCGCTTTTCTCAAGTTCCTCGTCCAGAAGCGACAGCATGACCGGATGCACAATGGATTCGTGCTTTTCCAGCAGGCTTTTTGATGCAAAAACCAGGGCTCCCAGCGCTTTTCGGTCAATGCCGCCATGGGCATCGAGTATGCCTGCGCCGAATGTTTCGGCAAGTTCGTTTTTTGAAAGCTCGAGGGCTCGGTGGCCAAGGGCATCGACATCGATGCAGTAATAGCCATGAGACGCCAGAATGCTTGCAACCTGATTTTTGCCGCTGCAGTAGCCGCCGGTAAGTCCTACAATCGTTTTCATGTGCTGACCATCAATGCATGTCGCCCCAGGAAAAAGCGGTTTCCACGCTCACCCGCAGGGGCACCCTGAGCGTTACCGCATGCTCCATGACGTCCTTGACCAGCTTTTCAGCTTCGCTCACGATGCCTTCCGGGCATTCGAAAACCAGCTCGTCATGAACCTGCAAGAGCATCCGGACGTCGGGGAGGTGTTTGTCCAGCTCACGCTGAATCTGAATCATCGCGATTTTGACGATGTCCGCCGCCGTGCCCTGAATAGGGGTGTTGACCGCGACGCGCTGAGCGGCCATTTGCTCGGTCTTGTTGCGCGAGTTGATGGCGGGTATTTTTCGTCTTCTGCCGAAGAGCGTGGAAGCGTAGCCGGTCTTTTCAGTCTCCGTAATGACATCCCGGATAAAAGCCGCTACGCCGGAATAGGTGGAAAAATAGCTATTGATAAAAGCCTGTGCCCGGGCGTTCGGGATTCCGAGGTCGCGCGCGAGCCTGAACGCACTCATGCCATAGATGACGCCGAAATTGATGGTTTTCGCGATCCGCCGATGTTCCGGGGTCACTTCTTCTTCCGGGATACCGAATATGAACGCAGCTGTCCTGCGATGGATATCCACGCCATCCCGGAAAGCCTGCATCAGATTGCTGTCGCCAGAGAGATGCGCCATCACCACCAGTTCGATCTGGGAATAGTCGGCGGAAATCAGCAGGTTGCCGGGGCTTGCGGTAAAGGCCGAGCGGATTTTTCTGCCTTCTTCTTCGCGGATCGGAATGTTCTGGAGGTTCGGGTCACGGCTCGAAAGCCTTCCTGTCGCCGCACCGGTCTGGACATAGCTGGTATGGATCCTGCCGTGCTTTTCCGCAAGGTCAGCGAGGGTGTCCACATAGGTGCTTTTCAGTTTTGACAGCATGCGGTTGCGAAGGATGAGTCGCGGCACCGGATCGAGAGGAGCCAGTTCCTCGAGGACGGAGGTATCCGTGGAATAGCCAGTTTTGGTTTTTTTCTGAACCGGGAGTTTTCGCTCGACAAAGAGAACATCCTGCAATTGCTTGGTGGATGCTAGGTTGAATTCATGGCCAACCAGCTGCCAGACTTCCTGCTCGATGCGCGCCAGTTCGGTTTCCAGCTCGGCGCCGAATTGCCGCAATGCTTTCGCGTCAACCGAGATGCCGCGCTCTTCCATGTCCGTGAGGATTTTGATAAGTGGCATTTCTATATCGTAAAAGACTTTGGAAAGATCTGAACGTTTGAGTTCGCCATCGAGATACTGGTGGAGGCGCAGGGTGAAGTCGGCATCTTCAGCTGCGTACCGGACAGCCTCCTGAATCGGAACCGACGAAAAGGTTTTGCCCTTCGGAACGACGTCCTCATATTGCAGGCCTGATGTTCCGAGGATTCGCTCCGAAAGGCTTCCGAGCGAGAATGCGTTGGATTCGGCGTCGAGAACCCAGGCGGCGATCATGGTGTCGAAAATGGGGTTTTCGATCCTTATTCCAAAACGGCGCATGACGTGGAGGTCGAATTTCGCGTTGTGCGCGACAAGGGTAGCCCGGGAGCTGAAAAGCCGCTCAAGCTGGCGAAGCGCTGATTCCCGGGCAATGACGGGGGAGTCGGGGCTTACAATCGGTATATAGAATGAATGCTTCGGCTCGTGGCAGAGAGAAAATCCTACGGGGCCGGCTTCCATGATATCAAGGCTGTCGGTTTCGGTATCAAAGGCGAAACATCCTTTGCTGATGCAATCGTCGACGAGCCGGGAAAGTCCGGCTTCATCGGTTATGGCGGCATAAACGCCGGGGCCGGAGAGCCCGCTTTCCTTAGGGGTATCGGCGTCAGAGCCAGCCGCGGGCTGGCTGATAAAGCCTCCTAAGGCTTCTGCACCGGCTCTTGCAGTATCAGCTGCGGGTGCCCCTGCTGAAGCCTCGGGCGGCTTGGCTTCGTCAAAAAGAAAGCTGCCGGAATGGGCAGAAGCTCGCGCCTGCGAAGGCTCCCGGGGAGCAGACGCCGTGTTAGCAGGCTCCTTAGGAGCGGGCTCCTTAGGAGCGGGCTCCAAGGAGAGAGCGGGCTCCGAGGCCGCAAAGCTTTTCATGCCCTGCGCCAGGAAAAGCGGGGAGGCCTGGGCGCGGTTCAAAGCGCTGAGATGAAGGGCATCGAGGCTCTCAAGTCCCAGATCGAGTGAAGTCTCAAGCGTGATGAGTTTCCGGGACAGATAGGCGCTTTCTCTGCCCTCAATCAGCTTCTTTTTCAGCGATTCCGGCGTGACGCTTTCCAGATTTGCATAGATGGAATCTAGCGAGCCGAATTGTGTGATAAGTTTGACGGCTGTCTTGTCGCCGATTCCCTTGACACCTGGCACATTGTCCGAAGCGTCACCGGTCAGCGAGAGGTAATCCAAAATCTGTACGGGGCTGACACCCCATTCCTCGATGACATCATCATGGCCGAGCAGTTTGAAACTGAAGTTTTCAGCCGGGCGCAGAGCTTTGACACTGCCGCCGACAAGCTGAAGCAGGTCTTTGTCGCCTGAAATGATAAAGCAGGTGCGATCATCCTCCCTGCATCGGGCAGCGAGCGTCGCAATGACATCATCGGCTTCATAACCTTCTTTGCGCAGCATCGGCACGCCGAGCGCCTGTAGGATTTCTTCGACCAATGGAACCTGGGTAATAAGGTCTTCGGGCGTCTTCTGCCTGGTGGCTTTGTACGCTTCATACATTTGGTGCCGTATGGTTTTGCCTTTGGAATCGAAAACCGCGGCAAAGGCTTCAGGTTTTCTCTGGTCGAAGAGGGCAAAGAGAAACTTGAAAAAACCATAGACTGCGGAGACATTTTCTCCGGAGGAATTCCTGAGCGGCCGATTTATAAAGGCGAAATACGAGCGGTAAATGATCGCGTACACATCGAGGAGATAAAGGGCTGGTTTCACCGAAACGCTCCCTGTTTGCCATTTCTGGCTTCTTCATAGGCCTCGATTATCTGGTACGCCGCGTTAATGCGGGTGCTTGTCTCTGTCGCTTTTTTAAGAGCTTCGGGAGACGAGGAGTTTCTGTCGGGATGATATTTGAAAAGCAGTTTTTTATAGGCAGATTTCACTTCGGGAAAGGGTGCGTAGGCAGGGAGCCCGAGATAGGCATAGGCTTCCCTGATGGCTTTTGAAGTGTCTTCCTGGGATACGCCGGAACCTGAATTCGGCCCGGATCTGTAAAAGCGGTTCTGCTCCTGCCGTGCCGACCATTCGCGCCGTTCTGCCTCAGCCCGCATGGCTTCTTCTCGCCGCTTTGCTTCCGCTTCACGCCGCTCCGTCTCTGTCTTGGATGTGTCGAGAAAATCGTCCAGCTCGGCCATGGCTGCGTCAAGATCAGGGTCTCCGGAGGAAGTTCTCCGAGAAGAAGAAAACCCGGATGGTGAAAACGAAGCGTCTGATCCCGCATTGATCCAGGATTTTACCAGTCTTTCGAGACGGTCAAAGAGTTGATCCACAAAAAGGCTCCTTGCTGTTTCTTGCTTCTTTTACTCTACTTCAGGGGCGGGGTATTTTCAATGCCCGCTATAAAAGATACTATGGAACACAAACATGGAACATGTATTAAAAGGCTTTGTCGCACTTGCTGGCGG
>JAJTBL010000133.1 GCA_021286925.1 Spirochaetia bacterium
AACTTCAGCGGGGAAAAATTTCAATTCGGTAAGCCCGAGGCTCATTGCCTGTTCTATCAATGATGGATTGCTGACACCCGGGAAGACGGGGATTTTTTTCTCGATACAATACGCGCAAATTTCCGGATTGAAACCAGGAGAGACAATGAACTGCGCCCCTGCGTTGATTGCGGTATCCACTTCTAGCTTTGTTGTCACGGTGCCGGCACCGACTGTAATGCCGGGATGGTGTTTGGCAAAAACCTCTATGCTTTTTGCGGCCGCTTGTGTTCTGAAAGTGATTTCAGCGACCTGAAGGCCGCCGTTCTCAAGCGCGGCGGCGAGCCTGTCCGCCCTCTCTGAGGAATCGATTTTAATGACAGGGATAATGCCTGATGCATAAAACAGCTCTTTCATATTTCGCATAACGCCTCCTGAAAGCAGGTTTAAAGCGCAACCTTGATAACAATTTTTTTCACCGGCTCAGGAATGCCGCTTTCGGACAAGCACGGCCGATGAACATCTTCAGGAAAAAGGATAAGCGCATATCCTGGTTTCAGCAAGATCTTCTGCACTTCGGCAGCAGACTGGAAAAATTCAATGTCAGGTTTATACGGCTCCTTTATCGCCAGTCCTTCAGCGCCGCAGACTTCCACAATTTCCTTACCGGAAACAATGAGCTGAATATCGATATAAACCCTGTGAGCTTCCGGGAAACAGACATCTGGTGACTTGGTCTGATACTGCTGAACGAGGGCATAGACCTTGTCGCCATCAATACTGTACCTGCCATCCGGCAATGTTTGATAGTCATTCTGCCTGAGCCATTCAGCTGCGGCGGAGAGGTTGCCGCTGATGGCGCCATACCGCCCAATATGCTGCAAGGATGTCAGAATCATGGTTTCTCCTTTTCCTCAAAGATATTCACAGATAGCGTCGCACAACGTCACGAAACTGCTTGTTCAGCGCGCGAGCCAACCGCCGTCGACAGCGATAGTATAGCCATTGATATAACTGCTTGCTTCTGATGCGAGAAATACTGCGGCGCCTTGCACATCTTTCGGCGTTCCCCATCTCCCGGCCGGAATGCGTTTGAGAATTTCCTCGGAACGATCAGCATCCGCCCGCAGGGCTGCGGTATTATTGGTAGCCATGTACCCAGGCGCGATTGCGTTGACGTTAATATCATAGCGTGCCCATTCGTTTGCCATCAGCCGCGTTACCCCCATGACAGCGCTTTTTGACGCGGTATACGAAGGAACCCTGATACCGCCCTGAAAACTCAGCATGGAGGCAATATTGATAATTTTTCCTCCGCTCTTTTGTTCCCTGAATTGCCTCGCTGCCGCCTGGCTGAAAAAGAAAACTGTCTTGATGTTGATATTCATCACGTCATCCCAGTCTTTTTCAGAAAAATCCAGGGCATCCGTCCGCCGGATGATGCCGGCATTATTGACAAGTATGTCGATGCGGCCGAATGTATCGACAGCCTGTTTGATAATGCCTGGAATCGGTTCAATAGAGAGCAGATTCGCCGTGATGCTGAGAAATTTCCTTCCCATGCCGGTAATCTGCGCTTCGGTTTCAGTCGAAGGCACATAATCGACACCGACCACGGAAGCTCCTGCTTCCGCAAGCCCAAAGCAGATGCCCTGTCCCAGACCGGTGCTGCTGCCGGTCACAATCGCCACCTTTCCGTCAAGCTTGAATTCATCAAGAATCATGATAGTGTTCTCCTTTTGTTTTATTTGAGAGCAGCCATAGGCACTGTGTCCATATCCGTGAAGGTTTGATTTTCGCCAGCCATTCCCCAGATAAAGGTATATTTTCCAGTGCCGACACCGGAATGAATCGACCAGCTTGGACTGATGACCGCTTCTTCATTTCGGACAATCAGATGCCGAGTCTCTTCAGGCTTGCCCATGAGATGAATGACGATTCCATCTTTGGGAAGGTCGAAATAGAGATAAACTTCCATGCGCCGCTCATGCGTATGCACGGGCATGGTATTCCAGACACTGCCTTCATAAAAACTCGTAAGCCCCATGACAAGCTGACAGCTCTCGAGAACCGCAGGATGAATATACTGGTGGATGACGCGCTTGTTGCATTCAGCGGGGCTGCCCATTTCGACATGTTTCGCCTCGGCGCGCGTAACACAACGGGTTTTGCAGGCACGGTGTGCAGGACAGCTGTTGAAGTAAAATTTTGCAGGTGCATCAGGTGACTTGCTCATAAAATTGATGTCCCGCGTCCCCATTCCAAGGTAAAGGGCATCCTGATTATCGAGTTCAAATTCCTGGGCGTCAGCGCTGACAATGCCAGCACCGCCGATATTGATGATTCCCATTTCCCTGCGTGCCAGGAAAAAATCCGTGCCCAGCTCCTTTGTCGCCGGCAGTTGAATCGGAGTGTCCAGCGGACAAACACTGCCTGCGATCATCCTGTCTGTATGACAATAGGTCATTGACAGCTTGCCGGGCTGAAAGAGGTCGGTAATGAGAAACGAATCGCGCAGTCCCTGTGTGTCCAAGTGTTTGGCAAATTCCGAATTGACAGCTTCGCGTGTGTGCATGACGGTCTCCAATGGTTTGTTTATGTTCCATAATGTGGAACCATGTTCCATAATTTAATTATATCTTGTTATTTCCACTTGTCAAGCGCGAAAATTGAAAATACTATGGAGGCCATGAGGAGCAACTATGCCTGAAATCAAGGTGCAATCGCTTGACCGAACATTCAGTATTCTTGAAATTCTCGCCCGGGCTCCTAATGGCTTGTCGCTGGTTGAAATCGCGGCGGCGGTTGACCTTCCTAAAAGTACGGCATTCAGATTGCTGGCGGTTTTGATTCAGCATGAATATGTAAGAAAAACTGATGATGCCCTCTACAAACTTGGTCCCGGCTTTATAGAGTTGGCCAGTCATTATCTCAACAGCCTCGAATTGAAGACCGAATCCGCGCCCTTTATGCGCGAGCTGGCGGCCAATCTTGGAACGATTGTGTTTCTTGCCCGCCGGGAAGGCGCGATGATGGTGTATATCGACAAGCAGGACCAATTTACCAACCTGCGCAAGTATTCCATTATCGGCCAGCAGAAACCTTTGTATTGTACTTCGCTTGGCAAATCACTGCTCCTCGACATGACTGACGCAGAAATACGCCTCTTGCTCGCCGACACTGATTTTGAAGCTTTTGGCCCCAATACCCATAAAAATATAGATTCGCTCCTTGCTGATCTTCATCGCTGCAAGACCCGCGGCTGGACTCATGACGATCAGGAAGCTGAACCAGATGTCAATTGTGTCGCGGCACCGATCCGCGATTACCGGGGGCAGATAATCTCGGCAATCAGCACATCCTGGGTTCTCGCTACTCGTCCGGACCTCGAGCCTGAAAAAGTGTCGGTTCATGTCATGAAGGCAGCTGCTGCAATTTCCGCAGCCATGGGATATTCGGGAAAGAATTCCGCTTCTGAAAGTCTTTAAAACCCAGAAACTTCTTAAAATTCCGGCTAAATCTCTTGCGTGCTGCCTAATTATATGAGATTATATAGATATCTTCATATCTTTATATTTTCCCAGAGGAACCATGACTGACCTCAAAAGCGACTATCCTCGAGCCACGAACCTTGCCGAAATACTCAAAGCGCTCGCGCATCCCGTCAGATTGATGCTCGTTGCCATCTTGTGTGAAGAGAAAAAAAATGTCGGCGAGCTTGCTGAAATGCTCAATCTTTCCCAGGCGATCGTTTCTCAGCAATTGAGGATTCTCAGAATGTGCGGTCTTGCGGAAACCCAGCGGGAAAGCGGTTTTGCTGTCTATTCTCTTAAAGAACCTCAGCTGAAAAACCTTATTGCCTGTCTCCAAAGCTGTCAGACTGACAGCAAGTGATATTGTAAGGGGTGTTGTATGGATGTTGAAAAAGAGCTGTTACAGCTCAAGGAACGTCTCGATGCCATGCCGGGAAAAGAGAACAAGCTTTCAATGGTTATCTTTTCTGGTGACCTCGACAAACAGCTTGGCGCGATGATTATTGCGACAGGTGCTGCGGCCATGGGCATGCAGGTGCGGCTGTTCTTTACTTTCTGGGGTACCGCGGCGCTGCGCGACCCTGCGAAGAAAGTTGGCGGTAAAAATTTTATGGGAAAGATGTTCGGCTTTATGCTTCCAAAAGGCAGAAATAAGCTGAAGCTCTCTCAAATGCATATGGCCGGTCTTGGAACTGCCATGCTCAAAGACCTTATGAAGAAAAAAAATGTCTCGAGTATGGATCAGCTATTTGAAATAGCCGGCATGCTCGGTGTTCAGATTGTTATCTGCGAGATGTCCATGGATTTGATGGGGATGAAAAAAGAAGAAATGATAGATTATCCCTATCTTACAACTGGAGGCGTCGCGACCTTCCTGGGCGATGCCAGAGAATCGGCAATTCAATTATTTATCTGAGGAGGCAATATATGTCAGATTACACAGTAACCAAAGTGCTGGACTGCAAAGGGCTTGCGTGCCCAATGCCAATTGTCAAACTGAGTCAGGAAATGACAAAGCTCAAAGTTGGAGATGTCGTGGAGATGCTGAGTACGGATCCAGGCTCGCTGGCGGATGTTCCTTCGTGGGCAAAGGCAACAGGACAAGCAGTTATCGAGAATAAGCAGGAAGGCGGAGTTATTCATTTTTTTGTAAAGCGCCAGAAATAGCACAAGTATGGACACACAACCAATTACTCAAACAACACTGGCAGCGGTGAGCGCTGCCAGTTACTCTGATTCTGCTTCAGCGGGAGCTGCAGCCGCTGCCGAGGCAGTAACGGCAGCCAGCGCTGCTGTTACTCATACAGGTTTCGCGCTTGTACTGGATAAAATCTACTATTTTATCATGGTTCCGCTGGTTTACATTTCGCTTGCGATTCTTGTTGCGGGCATAGTGGCGAAAATTGTCTCGATTCTTCGCGCTCCCGCGCCGGCTTATTCTCTCAAGACATATCCCGCTAAAAAACATCCGATTTTGGCGGCTCTTGGTGACACCTTCGGAATGACCGCAATTCGCAAGCATAACCCATTGTTCTGGTTTTTCCTGATGATGTACCACATCGGATTCTTCTTCCTCATTTTCGGCCATTTGGATTTGTTTCCGGGGGTCAATATTATGCCGCCTGAGTCACGGCATATGATAGGCGCCGGCGCTGTCGGACTTTCGGTGACCATTCCAACCTTCTATTTCATGTTCAGGCGATTTAAAGGACAGGAACGGCAGATTTCAGTCCCTGCGGATTATCTGCTTCTACTGCTTCTGCTCTTCATTTTTTTGCTTGGCGACATGATCAGCTGGGGAAATTCCTGGACTGCCCATGGTTTTGTCATGACCAAGGCTGACTTCAAGAACTACTTCGGTATTCTTTCATCGTTTTCATTCGCAGATCCTAGAACCGTACTCCATGGCTCTCACTATCATTTTGTCGTTCTCCACGTATTTTTAGCTGAATTGTTCATGATGATTCT
>JAJTBL010000134.1 GCA_021286925.1 Spirochaetia bacterium
GAAGCCATGGTCAAAAAAATACAAGCCGTTAAAGGCGTCATGAGCCAGGAACTGAAGCGTGAGCCATCCCCAGAGGAAGTCGCCGCCCGCGCAGGAATCGACATAAAGGATATGGAACAGATTCTGCTATTCTCCGAACGTGTATTCAATCTCGAAAATCAAGTTGAAGAAGAAGAACTTTGCATCCTTGAAAAATATGAAGACTACAGCTTTTCACCCGAAAGGCTGTTTGAAAAAGCGCTTATTCAGCAGCAGACTGCATGCATTATCGCCGAACTGAAAGAACGGGAACGTTTTGTTGTCAGCAGACGGTTTGAGCTGGGCGGGCAGAAACGCCCCTCGCTCAAGCAGATGGGCATGGAAATGGGACTTTCGCCGGAAACTGTCAGACATATCGAAAAGCAAGCCCTCCAGAAACTAAAAACAGAAGCAGAGAGAAGCCTGCTCTTTTTAACCGCTTGAAACATCGCGCTGATACCGCCATTTAGCGCCCGGGTTATTGTCAGCCTGTTCAAGCCCGGGCTAGTATAGGGTGTGGCTCTTCAAAATCGACTTAAATTCAGCAGCGTTGTTTCACCTCACAGCAAGCATCAAAATCAATTTGCACTGCATAGAGCGTGTACACTGATATTCGTCTGCGGCTTGAGCATCCTTTTGCTGGCGGCATGTTCAAAATCGGAGCCCATCGCGCCCGCATCCACATCAAGCACGACAAGCTCAACCGTAGAAACCGCACCGGCAGGTCCGGAAACGACACTGCCTTATCTTCAGCCAGAATACCATGTAGAAATTCCAGAAGGCTATGAGGCCCTATTGCCTGACAAAACAAAAGCCCCAAGCCCAGCCAAGCCCGCCACCAGTCCTGCAGCCAAGCCTGTCATCCCGCCGAAAGCTGGGAATAGATACCTCATTATCATCATCGATGACGCTGGATACAGTCTTTCCCAGCTCAAACCCTTCCTGAATCTTCCATTTCCGCTGACAATCGCCGTGCTGCCGCAGCTCGAATATAGCAGAAAGGCAGCAGAAGCCGCTCATTCGGCAGGGAAAGAAGTCATACTTCATCAGCCCATGGAAGCACTGGGCGGCAATAATCCCGGACCTAGTGCCGTCATGCTCGCAATGAGCGATGATGAGATTCGTGCGACAATCACAAAAAACCTGGACTCTCTGCCTGAAGCGGCAGGTATGAACAACCACATGGGCTCAGCCGTCACTCGCGATGAAAGAATCATGCGCATTGTGCTTGACCTTGCCAAAAAACGTGGTATTTATTATCTTGACTCTTTAACAGCACCGGGCACGGTTACTGCCGCGATTTCCCGGGAGCTATCCTTGCATTCATGGGAGCGCGATGTGTTTCTAGACAATACCGGCGATCGACTTTCCATCCTCCGCGCTCTGGACGATGGCAAGAAAACAGCTACGTCAAAAGGCGTCTCGATAATGATTGGTCATGTCTGGTCAGCTGAACTGGCACAGACCTTGATGGATATCTATCCCCAGCTTGTCGAACAGGGCTATTCACTGACAACCATTTCAAAATATATGATGCTGCAAACCGGACAGGGAGAGGACGATGTTCGTTCTTGGGATTGAGTCCTCCTGTGATGAGTGTTCAGCAGCAATTGTCGAAGATGGGAAAAAAATTCTTTCCAATATCGTTGCGACACAGATCCCTTTGCATGCGCAATATCAGGGAGTAGTACCGGAAATCGCGAGCAGGGCTCATACCCAATGGATTTCAGGCGTTGTCAGGGAAGCTTTTGACACAGCGGGGATCAAGCCTGAGCGGATTGATGCGGTCGCAGCCACCTTCCAGCCAGGCCTGATTGGTTCCCTGGCAGTTGGTCTTTCCTTTGCAAAAGCCATGGCTTTTGCTCTGAACAAGCCTTTCAAGGGCATCAATCACATGCTTGCCCACCTCTATGCACCGCAGCTGGAAGCCGAAATACCCTACCCTTTTATCGGTCTTTTGGTTTCAGGCGGCCACTCCATAATCTGCCAGGCAGACAGTTTCGATTCAATACGCGTCATGGGCACAACCATTGATGACGCAGTCGGCGAAGCCTTCGACAAAGTTGCAAAATACTATGGCTTTGGCTATCCGGGCGGACAGGTTATCGACCAGCTGGCCGAAAAAGGCGACCCAGCCGCCTTTAAATTTCCGATGCCATCCCTCCACAAGGGCGACCACCGCTACGATGTTTCCTATTCAGGCTTGAAAACCGCGGTTATCCATCATCTGGACGAATACAGGAAAGGAAATGCCGCAGCAACACCTGAAAACATAGCAGCATCGTTCAGGAAAGCAGCTATCGATATCTTGCTGTCGCGCCTTTTATTGGCGGTCGAAGACAGCGGCATCAGGCGGGTTGTTGCAGGCGGCGGAGTTGCTGCCAACAGCTATCTGCGCGCATCGCTCGCACGGCGTTCGGATCTGGACATTTACTTTCCTTCGCTCAGCCTGTGCGGCGACAACGGTGCCATGGTCGCCGGGATTGCATATCAATATCTTGCACGGGGAGAATCGGATCCCTTGAGCCTTGCCCCGCAATCGCGGGTGCCAATTTACAAACGGAGCCTTGTGCACAACCAATAGTTTCTGAACTTGCGCCGCAAAAATCGGTGCGGCGCTGAAAGGATGGATATGGACACAACCTTGCTCGCGAAAGCGGCCCGAACGGCAATAATCGATTGCCTCGGACTCACCGAAGGTGAGACCTTTCTCATCGTCACCAATCCTGGAACTGAACAGGCGCTCATAGCCCAAGCCCTGAAAGATGAAGCCGACAAAGCGGGCATCCAAGCGACATTGCTTTTTCAGCCTATAAAAACCCAGACCGATTATGCAGAGCCATATATCTTGGATGCCATCAGCCAGTGTCCTGCCGCTTTTGCCTCGATTTCAGCCGAAAAACTCGGCAAAGACCCCGAGCATGTAAAAAATCCCCTTGTTGCTCCCGACGGGATCAGCTATGACCACATCTTCCACTATCTTCTGCATGGAACAAAACAGATGCGGGCATTCTGGTCGCCGGGCATTACCCTCGACATGTTTCTGAGAACGGTCAGCATCGATTATTCTTTGATGCGGGCTCGTGCACAAACACTGTCTCAGCTCTTAACAGAGGCTGAAGCAGTTCATATCGCCGCTCCTTCAGGCACGGATATTACCTTCAGCATATCTGGCAGAACCGCATTTATCGATGACGGCGATTTTACAAAGCCGGGGAGCGGCGGCAATCTGCCAGCCGGAGAAGTGTTCATTTCGCCGGCGCTCAGGTCGGCGGAAGGAAGCATCGTCTTTGACGGCTCAATCGCGAATATTTCAGGCGATATCATCATCAAGACCCCTATTTCGTGCTCGGTGAGCGGCGGCTTTGTCATGGGAGCGGAAGGCGGAAAAGAAGCGGAACAGCTTGAAACCGCTTTGCGGACCGGCATGAATATGGCAGCGCGGCTTGTTCATGAAAAGGGGATGGATCCGGAAAAAGCCTTGCAGTACGGCGTCAATGCACGCCACATCGGCGAACTCGGAATCGGTCTCAATACCGAAGCGCGGATAACCGGCAATATGCTGGAAGATGAAAAAGTATACAGCACCTGCCATTTTGCGATCGGCTCGAATTATGATGAAGATGCACCCGCCATGATCCACCTGGACGGACTCGTACAACTGCCCACCATCACCCTGCTTATGCAGGATGGCAGGGAATTGATGATTATGAAACACGGGGAACTGCAGTAAGCCAAGAAGACAGCCGGTCCGGCAAATTGAACAAAGCAGATTTGTGGATTTCTCACAAATAGCCGCTGAAGGCCAGCGCTTTCTACCCTATTTTCATACTGCAAAAAAATACGATATACTTATGTTTATGGAACATAAGAAAGCTTTGCATTGGGCGGACCAGACCGCCGAAAAGATAATCGCCGAATGGGGCGAGAAAGACCTTTATACCTGCGCTTCCGGCATTACTCCCTCGGGGACAGTCCATGTCGGCAACTTCAGGGAAATGATTTCAGTCGAGCTGGTTGTGCGCGCGCTCCGCGACCGAGGCAAGAACGTTCGCTTCATTTACAGCTGGGACGACTATGACGTTTTCAGAAAAGTCCCGCTCAACATGCCGCAGCCAGAACTCCTGGAGAAATATCTCAGATTCCCCATCACCATGGTTCCCGATCCTTGGGGGCGCGACAAATCTTACGCCCGGCATCATGAAGTGGATGTTGAATCGGTTTTGCCCCAGGTCGGCATTTATCCCGAATTTATCTACCAGGCGGACCGCTATCGAGCAGGAACCTACGCTGAAGGCATGAAACGCGCCCTCGAGATGCGTGAGCATCTGAAAACCATTCTCGATAAATACCGGGATGAAGACCATAAAATCCAGGGCGAATGGTGGCCGGTGGCTGTATTCTGCTCGAACTGCAATCGCGACACGACGGAGATCGACGGATGGGACGGCGATTGGGGACTTTCCTATCACTGTGATAGCTGCGGACACCGCGAGACCGGCGATCTGCGTACTCTGAAAGGCGCCAAGCTCGTCTGGCGTGTCGACTGGCCCATGCGCTGGAACTTCGAGAAAGTCGATTTTGAACCAGCCGGAAAAGACCATCACTCCCAGGGCGGCTCCTTCGATACATCCAAGCATGTTGTTGAAGAAGTGTATGGCCGGAAACCGCCGGTTACCTTCCGCTACGATTTTATCGGAATCAAGGGCTCGCCGGGGAAAATGTCCTCCTCAAAAGGCAAGGTTGTCGACCTGCCGGACCTGCTCAGAGTATACCAGCCAGAAATCGTGCGGTATCTCTTTGCGGGAACCCGCCCCAACACCGAGTTTGTCATCAGCTTTGACCTCGATGTCATCAAAATTTACGAAGATTACGACCGGACTGAGCGCATCTACTGGGGTGCCGAAAAAGCCAAGGATGAAGAGGTCAGAGCTCGGGAAGCGCGCATCTATGAGCTATCCCAGGTTACAAAGGTGCCATCCGCCATGCCGTATCAGGTACCTTTCAGACACCTGTGCAATCTTCTTCTAATTCACCAGGGTGACATCGACAAACTTATTGCTACCCTGCCTGCGCTGACTGAGGAGCAGGAAAAGCTGATTCGCCAGCGAGCTGTCTGTGCATGGTACTGGGTGCAGGAATGTGCGCCTGAGGATTTCCGTTTCGCTGTTAAAGAACCCGGCGACAAAGCCGAGCTGACCGATGATGAAATCCGTGCCGTCAGGAGCCTCAGGGACAGCGTTGTAGTCAAGCTTGAAACATTTGCTGATGAAAAAATGATCGCTGAAGCGGTATACAAGGCCGCCGAGCTTGCGGGAACCGATCCGAAACTCCTTTTCCGCGCCTCCTATCAGGCGCTGATCGGCAAAGACCAGGGGCCGCGGCTTGCAGGATTCCTGGGCGCCATCGGCAAAGAAAAAGTCCTGGCAATCCTTTCAGCCTATTAGAAGCTGAA
>JAJTBL010000135.1 GCA_021286925.1 Spirochaetia bacterium
AAGCTCACCGGGCAAACCATATACCGTGCTCGAACTGCGGGATGGCAAGACACTGGCAGCCTATGCGATTATCTGCAAAATCACGGGCAGGGATTCAACCTATGATATCAGATATTTTGTTGTCGATAGGGACTATCGTCATACCGAAGGCGGCAGACATCTTCTGGCCTTGATTGATCAAGAACTTCTGAAGGCATATCCCTATGCAGTCATTCGGGCAGAATTTTCCACCAGAAAGCTGATCGGCCTTGGTGCAAAAACGCTTGAAGACGCTGGTTACCGGCTCATTGGGCATATCAAGGATTATCACGGCGAAGGTGATGACTATTATTATTTTATCCATGTAGCCTACCGGCACAAACCTGTTTTTGAAAAGCCGGAGCTCGATATCGATTCGAATTGAAATTCCAAAAAAAGCATACATATTCACATGGGGGTCTGCATGCGAATTGGGGCCATTGAAGCGGGCGGAACCAAGTTTATTTGTGGAATAGCTGAAACGACATATGGACAATATGGCTGGGAAAAACCGGTTATCAGAGAGAGCGTATCAATTCCGACCACAATACCAGAAATTACCTTGCAAGCTTGTCTTGAATTTTTTAGTTCCGCCGAGCCTGTGGAGCGATTAGGCATTGCATCCTTCGGACCGGTCGAATTGGATCCGCTTTCGCCGCAGTATGGATTTATCACAACAACCCCAAAGCCGGGCTGGAAACAGACTGATATAGTCGGTTTTTTCAAAAATGCTCTGCAGATACCGGTGTTTTTCGATACCGATGTCAACGGCGCGGTTTTGTCGGAGCATCGCTGGGGGAACGGAAGAGGCTTGTCCGATTTTGTCTATATCACGATTGGAACAGGAATTGGCGGCGGAATCATGGCAAACGGCAAGCTTATCCATGGAGCTATGCATCCAGAGCTCGGCCATTTCTTGCCCCAAAAGCATCCACAGGATGTTTTTGCCGGCCTCTGTCCATTCCATGGAGCCTGCCTTGAAGGCCTCGCTTCGGGCCCGGCCATAGCAGCGCGCTGGGGAATTCCCGGGGAAAAGCTGCCAGACGATCATCAGGCGTGGGACATGGAAGCCTACTACCTTGCCCAGGCTTCAGCAATGCTGGCGATGACCCTCGCGACTCGCCGGATTTTGCTGGGCGGTTCTGTCGGCATGCGGCCGGGAATTGTCGAAAAAGCCCGAAAGATTTTGTCTCCAGTGCTTGGCAGTTACCTTTCCTGGCTGGATACCCAGGAAGCGATCGAGTCATTTCTCATGAATCCCCTGCTCGGCAATCAGGCTGGCATTCTTGGCGCTGCTGCGTTGACATTGGATTAAAGCATGTGGCGCTTTGCTGGCATTTGCGGCCCGCAAGCGTTCAACCGCTTGATTACGGCCTGCCAGTCTTGCTATATTCACTGACGCATTGTGCCGTGCTTGACTGCCGCGGCACGGTACAAAACAAGCCGGGATAGCTCATTTGGCAGAGCGGCGCACTCGTAATGCGCAGGTGTCGGGTTCGATTCCCGATCCCGGCTTTAGTGCTTGAGCCCATTTCAGAACTCGGTGAGTTCTGAAATGGGCTTTTCATTTTTCGCGATTTTCATTTCCAGACAAGGTAGGTCACAAGCGCCGAAACAACCGTTGTGATCAGGGTAAAAGGTCCGGCCAGCTTGAGCCATGAGAAAAATGAGACCTTGCTGCCCGCTTTTTTTGAAAGACCGGTGGCAACAACGTTTGCAGAAGCACCGAAGGGGGTCAGGTTGCCGCCCATGCAGGAACCAATCAGCAGACCAAACATGAAAAGCTCAGGCTTTACCTGCATGGCTTTCGCCAAACCGGCGGCGACGGGCAGCATCGCGACAATATAGGGAACGTTGTCTACAAAGCCTGAGACAACCACGGAAAACGCGATGATGATAATGTATCCAAGCGCAATCCGGCCGCCAATGATGCCTGAAAGCCACCTCGCTGCCTCATCAAGCGCTCCTGTTGCGGTAATACTGCCGATGACGATAAAAATGCCAGCAAGAAAAGCCATAGTGTCCCAATCAAGCCCAACCAGCATTTTTTTAACAGTCTCATGGGACTCATGCATGAAGAAGCGGAGCCAGACGAGGCCAATAATCGCCAGCGCCGTGCAGAGCAAGCCAGAAGCCAGATGGATGCCGCCTGAAGAAAATCCCGAAATGATGCCCAACCCTACAATCATGAGAAGCAAAAGAAGGGTCGGAATCCAGCTCTGGATTCGTTCTTCGGGAACCGAAACACGCTCCCGGTCCAGATTCCGGAAAATGGCATAAAAATACAGCGCGCCGGCAAGCGCTCCAGCCTGGACAAAGAAGAATATGGACATTTTCCCCTGGGTGAAAAAAAAGTCATTGAAGGAATATCCGGCGTAGTTTGCGAAAATCATGGAGGGCGGATCTCCGACAAGGGTGGCGGTTCCTTGCAGGTTCGCCATGACAGCGAGCCCGATCATGAAAGGTGCCGGGCTTTTTTTCAGCTTGCGCGAAAGCTCGAGCATGATCGGAGCCATGACCAGCACGGTGGCAACATTTTCTACAAAAGCTGAAATAAAGCCGGTCATCAGCAATATGATCACGATCGCAGCGCCGAGCGTCGAAGATTTGTCGATGATTTTCTCAGCCAGATAGGCCGGAACTCGGGAATAAATGAACAATTCCGCAAGCACGAGACTGCCGAGATAGATCAGCAGGATGTTCCAGTTGATGTAATGCAGCAGCGCTTCACGAAGCGGCGCGAGTCCGGTTACGATAAGGATCAGGGCGGCGCCCAGCGAAAACCATGATTTTTTTTGTGGAAAGAGAATGATGCCGAGATACATGACCGCGGCGACAGCAGGCACCAGTAGTGTCATTCTGATACTCCATGAAAAAAATAGCGAGACCATACGGACTCGGCCGTACAGTCTCGCCTCTTCTTTCACAAGAATGATTATGACCGGAAACCCGGCGCGGCTTAAGCGCCATTTGTTTCGTCCTGACGACCATAATCGCCGCTCTGAAAGCGGCTGGCTACTCCCTGAAACAGATACAGTATACTGCCGCTGTTCG
Source organism: Spirochaetia bacterium (assembly GCA_021286925.1). Lineage (GTDB taxonomy): Bacteria > Spirochaetota > Spirochaetia > Treponematales > Rectinemataceae > JAJTBL01. The sequence continues at coordinate 3,073 of JAJTBL010000135.1, forward strand.
GGAAAAATCAAGAATTCTTTGGGCTGGAGCAGCAAAATGTGCCTCGGCATAGAAATTCGCACGCGTTCCAGGATATAACTGCCCTATGAATCTTCTTTCCCTGAAAGACATTTCCCTTTCACTCAAATCAGGCCCGCTCTTTGAGTCGGTCACAATCGATATCGATGAAGCCGATAAAATCGGACTGATCGGCCTCAATGGCAGCGGAAAATCCAGTTTTTTAAAACTGATAACAGGCGCTGCGGCGCCGGACCATGGCGAAATTGCACTGGCCAAGCGCTTTTCATATTCATTTTTGCCGCAAAAATCCGAATTTTCCGAGAACACGACATTAGGCGATTTTCTCTACCTCGGCGACGCGACGGAAATTCTGCATCCTGCCGAAGAAGAGCCCCGGGTGTCGCTGGAAAATCGATATTCAGCGCTGTGCAAAGAGCTGAACCTGCCAGCCCTCGACACGCCCATGAAATTCTTTTCGGGCGGGGAACTGAAAAAAGCTGAGCTGGCACGGGCACTGGCACCCTCTGCCCGCCTCCTCATTCTGGACGAACCGACCAACCATCTCGATGTCGACACGATCGAGTGGCTCGAAAAAAAACTGCAGACAAGCCGCCAGGCGATCATTCTGGTTACCCACGACCGCTGGTTTCTCGATGCTGTCGTGACGCGAATCGCGGAAATCGACCGGCACACGATTACCATGTATCCGGGAAGCTATTCCAGGCATTTGGAACGGAAGGCTGTCATCCTCGCGGGACTTGAACGCGCGGAAAACAAGCGCCTTGCAAATCTGAAAATCGAACTAGCTTGGCTCAACCGGGGCGCCCGTGCGCGCGCGACTAAAAGCGAACGCCGCAAACAGGAAATCAGAGCAATGAGCGAATCCCTGCTGGAAAAGCCGCCCAGCGCCTATTCGTTTTCTTCATCGGAAACACGGCTCGGGAAAAAAGTCTGCGTGATGACCAATGTTTCGTTTTCCTATGGTACAAAGCAGATACTCAAGGATTTTTCATTCGAATTTCAACCCGGCGAAAAGCTGGCGATTGTCGGACCGAACGGTTCGGGCAAAACCAGCCTACTCAAGCTGATTTCCGGTATGCTGACACCCGATTCCGGCACGATTGAACTGGGCGCAACGGTCCGGCTTTCATATTTCAGGCAGACCAACGAAAGCCTTGACGGAGAAAAAAGCATTCTGGCCTTTATTCAGGAACACGCGGACCATTTTAAACTGGCTGACGGCTCAGTGCTTGACGCCGAACTTTTGCTGGAACGCTTCGGCTATGACCGCGATTTTCGAAACCAGAAAATCAAGACACTTTCCGGCGGCGAGGTGCGGCGTTTGATGCTGGTTCGAATTCTGGCTGAATCCCCGAACATGCTTCTTCTGGATGAACCGACCAACGATCTGGATATCGAAACCATAGAGCGCCTTGAAGAATATCTCGAAGATTTCGGGGGAACCGTCATTCTGGTGTCCCATGATCGTTTGCTCGTCGACAAACGCGCGCAGAATCTGCTCATTTTCAAAGGCAACGGGGTGATTGAGCGATATTCGGGAAGCTATCTCGAGTGGAGTGAGCGAAAGGAACAGGAGATTTCGGCGCTGCCGTCAGCTGAAAAATCAAAATCGAAAAAACCTGCTGCGGCGGAGAACAGGCGCGACAACCCCCAGAAAGCTTCTGCCGGCCGCGAAAAGCTCAGCTTCAAGGAAAAGCGCGAATTTGAAAACCTGCTGAACGAAATTGACGCGCTGGAAAACGAAAAACGTACGCTCGAGGAAAGCTTTGCCAATCCGAAAGCGTTCGGTTCAGACATTCAGTCAGCTCACGCGCGGTATGGAGAAATCGAAAGGCTGCTGGAACAGAAAATGGCTCGATGGGAATATCTGGCGGAGCGCGAAGGCTGAAAAATTCGATATGAATAAAGATGCAATGCCAGGACTTGCATTCCAGCAAACAGCGGAGTAAACTCGCCGAAACTATAGATGGAGGCACAATATGTCTTTTGAGAGCATGGTGATTCCAGGATCCTTGGAACCTGCCCAGCTTGCATCTCTCGATTGGGGGAAGATAGGATTTTCGCTGACGGTTACCCCCTACATGGGCGGAAGCGTCGCCGGCCCTGATGGAGCATTCGAGCCCTGCACCGTGGTAAAAACCGGCGTCCTAAAAGTGCCGCCCCAGGCCTGCGCCCTGAATTACGGACAGGCGATGTTTGAAGGGATGAAAGCCCGGATCGGTGTTGACGGCAAAATTAGGCTGTTCAGGCCGGAAGCCAATGCCGCCAGAATGGCTAACGGGGCTGCGCGGTTCATGATGCCCGCTCCTTCAGCCGAACTTTTCATTGAGACCGTCACCAAAGTG
>JAJTBL010000136.1 GCA_021286925.1 Spirochaetia bacterium
AAAAAGCTCAGGCTGGTGCTTCATACTGCTTCCACACTCCCCAAGTTCAGTCTGAAACTGAATTGAGCACGGCGGGCCAAGGTTTCGTCATGGGTAGCGAGAATAACCGTCGCTCCGCTGAGTTCAGGCAATCTGAACATGAGTTCCGCCACAGATTCTGCGTTTTGCCGATCGAGATTGCCTGTCGGTTCATCAGCGAGAATGAGAATTGGTTCATTGACCAAGGCTCTTGCAATAGCTGTCCTTTGCCGTTCTCCGCCTGAAAGTTCGGACGGGAAATGGTTCTTTCTATCCGCAAGTCCGACTTTCTCGAGCAAAGCTTCTGCTTTTTCCCAGGCTTTCTTTTTCTCCGCGCCCTTGAGATACGCGGGCAAAGCTACATTCTCCAGGGCTGTAAAGTCTTTCAGAAGATAATGAAACTGGAACACAAATCCGATAGTTTCACTTCGGTAAAGTGCCAGCTTTTTTTCATCCATGGTGTGAAGCTTGTGATTTCCAACCTGAATTTCGCCAGAATCAAAGCCTTCCAGCCCGCCGATGATTGACAATAGCGTCGTTTTGCCCGAACCGCTGGCCCCCATGATGGCGCAGGTGCAGGAAGCCGGCAGAGAAAGGTCTAGACTGCGAAGTACATCCAGACGCTCAGCCTTGCTGACATAGCTTTTACAGACATCTGTGCAGACAATCTCATTCATTGCGGAACACCTCCGAAGGACGGGCAAGCGCAGTCTTGCGGGACGCCAGCACCGCAGCAAAAACGCTTGAGGCTACGGCTGAAATGATTATGAAGAAAATTTCGAACTCGGTTATTGAAACAGGTATTTTATCCAGATAAAAGTACGAAGCTGTCAGCCGCTGATAGGTATACTGGTTGATTTTAAACCCCAGCCCCTGAAAGAGCACTGCCAGCTGTGCCGCGAGGTTCAAAAAAAAGAGGATGATCTCATTGATCTTCCTTGCAAGTATCATTCCTGCCGCAAACCCCGCAAGAGCGCCGAAAATGCCGATTTCAAACCCGTCCATTATGAAAATGCTGTTGAGATCGCGTCCGGAAACGCCGAAAGATTTCATCACGGCGATATCCTGCATCTTCGAGGCGATTGTTCTTCGCATCGAGTGAAAAATATTCATACCCACCACAAGAAATATAACTCCAACCAAGAGCATCATAACGGTCTTTTCAGTCCGCAGAGCTCCAAAGAAACTTCGGTTATATTCCCGCCAGGTCTGTATTGATACACTATCAGAACCCAGGATAGCCGCAATCCGATTTTTCGATTCAAAATCGCGATATTTTTGGTTCAGTTTTATTCCAAGCACCCAATGTTTGCCTTTCATGGAAGCTGCAGGAACGCTGTTTGAGGAAATAAAAGCCATGCCGGAATCGAATTCATAATAGCCTGAACGGAACATCGGCCCGGCGTGCAATTCGGCTGAGAACGGCATGATCCCTGATTGTTCATCAGAGACGATATTGAGAAGTTCGAGGCTGTCCCCCTCCCCGATTCCCAGAAGAAATCCAGCTTCGCTACCCATATAGATCTTGTTGTCTGCAAGATGGTTCACAGAACTCTTGAAATTGAGAGCACGCGCCATGGCGGGGTCCCGCGCAAGCGCATCATCAGGCACTGCCCGCACGAGGATATTGGCGGTTTTTCGGCCAGGACCGACCGCGAGCATGGTCGTTTCCTGAAATGGAAGTACCGAGACAACACCAGCGATATGTTGAATCTTCTCGCTCGCGATTATCGGGTCGGTTTCCGAAGAGAGTTCAACTCGCACGTGAAAACTGGAAATTTCAAGAATTGCGTCGATATAGCCCTGCTGGAGGCCGCCCATGATGCTCACAACCACGATAAGGGCTGCAACCCCGGCCGCAATCCCTGCAGATGCCAGTATCGAGCGGCGAACAGAGGCCTGCTTCCGAGACGAATAGCCCCATCGCCGCGCAACATACAGGAGCGGTCCTGGTTTCACTGTCAGATTCCTACAAAATCGTTCAGGAATTGCTCAGGATCAAAAGGTGCAAAGTCCCTGTACGTTTCACCAGTTCCGATAAAGACCGTTGGCAGACCGAATTGGCGGGCAAGGCTCAGAATCATGCCGCCCTTCGCGGTTGAATCATATTTTGTCAGAATAACGCCGTCCAATTTTACGGCACTGCTGAACGTTTCCGCCTGTCGGATTCCGTTCTGGCCGGTTGTGGCATCAAGAACCAGGTAGCGCCGATAGACGGCATTGCTGGTTCTCTGCTCAATGATTCGATCCATTTTTTCCAGCTCTTTTAAAAGGTCTTGCCTCGTGTGCATTCTCCCGGCAGTATCGGCAATCACCAGCGATGCCTTGTCAGCCTGCGCCGCTTCGATACTGTCCCAGAGGACAGCAGCCGAATCTGCTCCCTGATGCTGCGCGACAACGCGAACCCCCAACCTTTCACCATGAATCTTCAGCTGATTGACAGCCGCAGCTCTGAATGTATCGCCTGCTGCCAGAATGACCTTACTGTGAGGATTGTTTTTCATCACATAGTTGGCCAGCTTTGCACAGGATGTGGTTTTTCCGACACCATTTACGCCCAAGAGAAGGACGATGTTCAAGGTGCCGCTGTCGAGCTTGAAATCCGCTTTGACCGCATACGGCCGCAATAAATCCTTGAGGATTTTTCGGGCGGTTTCTACATCTTCTACTTTCTGCCGTTTGCATTGAGTCCGAAGCTGATCGGTCAGTTCAAAGGCAAAACTTGCACCGATATCCCCTTCAACCAGCAAATCGGCAAGGTCATCGTAAACCGTTTCATCCAATGTCGAACGTTTAAAAAAATTCTTGAGTTTTTCAGCAAAGCCCATAAAAGACTCCAATATGCATTAAAAAGATGTTCTTAAAAGCTGGCGCAGATTGATGAATGTGTCAACAGAGAAACCGAGGGAAAACGCGGACCCGGCCAGAGAAGCACCAAGAAAAATGCCGGATGCCGTGCTGAAATCAGCATTTCTGTAGGCAGCTTCATAGTATCCCTGGTACAGCCCCCATAATAAAAGCGTAACGGGAATGCTTATAATGCTCCGGCTAAGACTTGCGGTAAATTTCCTTTGGGCCATGTCATGCGCCGCTTGTGCTTGCCAGACAAGAAGATCGCTGTTCAAAGGCATTGGCTGTGCCTGTCCGGCTCCGACGCCTGCCGACACCAGCAATGCCTTTTTCAATGCTTCACTGGAATAGATCTGTGCCCATATCGTCTGTGAAAATGCCGAAAGAACAGCCGGAGCAAATGCTTCGAGAGAAAACACATCGAAGACGGCGCGATGAATCGTCATCTGGCCTGTTTGTACTGCATAGTAAAAGGAAACGATATCGATGTTCGAGCCTTTCACAGAAAAAGCGCCGCCCATGATCCCGTCAAACTTTTGCGGAATTTCAGTAATCTGATTCAGCTCGGCCAGGCTTAAATAATTACCATCCATAAAGCGGGCATCAAAAGGCGAAACCGAAAACTTTGCATCTGTCCGATTGAGATCAATTAGAGCATCGCGGAGCAAGGATGGCAGAGTCGTTGCAAGCGGGTTGGTTCTTGTGAGCGAAATATCAGCAGCGGCAGAACAGATTTGGTAAAATTCTTTCATGGATGCGGCTTTTTCAAGCAAATCCATGTGCGATGAATTCGATAGCATATAGCTGGCAAGCCCCAGCTTTTTCACAGACGGGATGACAGCTTGTGCCGAGTTGCCCGCAGCTGAAGCTGAAGCTGCAGTCGGCGCTTGCCCGACTGGCGCTGTTTGCGCCGAACAGACAATCACTTCAGCAGTGAGGCACAACAGGATAGCAAGCTGTCTGAATCTTCTCCTATTCAATTGAATCATCTTCCTCATCAGCTACAACAGTACCGCCGTTCCATTTCCATCGCAAGAATGACTCGATGAAGGGGTCGATGTCGCCATCCATGACTGATTGGACATTACCCACGGAAAATTTCGTTCTATGGTCTTTGACCAAGGTGTATGGCTGGAAAACATAGGAGCGGATCTGCGATCCCCAGGCAATCTCCTTCTTGTCGCTTTGGAATTTAGAATTTTCCTTTTCCTTTTCCTGCCGATAATACTCGTACAGCCGGGATTTGAGCACCGACATGGCGACGTCTTTATTCTTGTATTGGCTCCGTTCATTCTGGCAGGTTACAACAATTCCCGTGGCAAGGTGGGTTATGCGCACCGCAGAGTCGGTTTTATTGACTTTTTGCCCGCCAGCACCGCCTGAGCGGTAGGTGTCGATCCTGATATCTTCAGGACGTATATCGATGGTAATCGAGTCATCGAGCACTGGAAGCACATATACCGAAGCGAATGAGGTATGCCTGCGTGCGTTTGCGTCAAATGGTGAAATTCTGACAAGCCGATGTACGCCGCTCTCCCCTTTTAAATAACCATAGGCATAAGGACCCGATATCTGCAAAGTCGCGGATTTTATTCCGCCTTCCGCTTCCAGAATATCGACGACCTCGGTTTTGAAATTTCTTCGTTCTGCCCAGCGTGTATACATTCTGAGCAGCATGCTGGCCCAATCGCAGGCTTCAGTACCCCCGGAACCCGCATGAATCGCGATATAAGCATCCGTGCTGTCTGCTTCGCCTGATAAAAGCTCAAGAACAACTGCTTGATTGAATTTTTCTTGGATCGAATTGAGCGTTTCCTGAATTTCAGCCTCAAAATCCTGCTGATTTTCTGCCAGGGCGAGCTCAAGGTATTCTTCGAGCGATTCAATATCAGCGCACAGGGAACGCCATGTTTCAATTCTTTCTTTAATCTGCTTTATCTGAGCATACAGTTTTCCCGCTTTAGCTGCGTCATTCCAGAAATCCGGGCTTTCGGTAAGCTTTTCTTTTTCAGCAACCTGCTTTTCGAGCGAAGCTGCGTCAAAGACGCCCCCATATATCGAGGATTTGCTTTTTAAGCTCGCTGACCGGCTTTGACAATTCTTCTAGCATCGCACAACTCCCGTAAAAATAGTCTTGCATCGAGTTTTTAAAAACTCTATAACTTTAATATGTATACAAATATAAACATTAACATTTAAATCTAATGGTAAATTTTTAATACGTATAATATATATTATATGCTCAACTTATACTAAAATGATATTCCGTTGTATGGTTCCATATTTCTCCTGGATTCAAGATACATGAAGGGAAATCAGGTCGGTTGGGTGTATCAGGAAAGTACTGGGTTTCCAGGCAGAAACCGGCATATTTGTCGTATATGGATCCTTGTTTGCCTACCAGACCCGAAAGATTATTGCCGGTGTAAAATTGAATTCCCGGCAGTGTCGTGCTGACTTTCATCTGCCTGCCGGAAAGCGGAGCGGTGATTTCTGCGCATGGTACAAGGCCTGATCCATGCCGATCGATGACATAGCAATGATCATAGCCAG
>JAJTBL010000137.1 GCA_021286925.1 Spirochaetia bacterium
CATTATCGAGCGAGGAGAACAAAAATCATGAGCGAGCGTCCCATTCAGCTTGTCATCGCTTACGACGGAACCGATTTCGGCGGCTGGCAGCGGCAGAAAAACGCCCGGTCTGTTCAGGAAGAACTTGAAAAAGCCCTTGCAAGCATGCACAAGCATCCGGTGACGGTCACTGGTGCCGGCAGAACGGACGCCGGCGTCCATGCCAGGGGGCAGGTGGCGGGCTTTTTTACCGATATCGAAACGATTCCAGCACAGAAATTCGCGCTTGCACTGAACAAGCTTTTACCGCGTGATATCAGAATCATGGAAGCTTCAGATGCCCCTGCGGATTTCCATGCAAGGTTCGATGCGTCACGGCGAAGCTACCGTTATTTCTTCAGCACCGACCGCCAGGCTGACCCTTTTTCAATTCGATATACCTGGCAGCTGCACAGGGTTCCCCGCCTGGATATTCTCAATGCAATGGCACAGGTTATCCCCGGCGAACAGGATTTTTCGGCCTTTGCCTCCGCCCAGGATCCCAGCCCTTCGAAATTCAGATTTGTCGAGAGTTCGGTGTTCTGGGCAGAGGGTGACAGAATTGTCTACCAAATATCAGCCAACGCCTTTCTCTGGCGGATGGTGCGGTCGCTGGTGGGCACCATGATTTATCTCGAGCAGGATGCAGACGACGCGGCACGTGCACGCATTGCCATGAAACGGATTCTGGATTCTAAGGATCGGAAACAGGCTGGACCGACAGCGCCGCCGTATGGGCTTTTTCTTTGGAATGTCGAATATGGGGAGCGGGACTATGGCCATGCGCGCCGATAAGCCAAAAAAGGGAAAAACGGGTGCTGGCAAAGCCCGCGAAGCCGCGCATCCCGGAGAAACGGTCCCTGGCGAGGGGCAGAAATCATGGCAGACCCTCATCCCTGCCGGCATATCCGACCGGGTCGATAAATTCCTTGCCGGTCAGGCCAATCTTTTTTCCCGCTCCCAGCTGAAAGCCCGAAACGCGCGGATTTTCATCAATGGCAGGGAGGAGAAAGCCGGGAAACGCCTCAAACCGGGCGACCGGCTCCTGGTAATCTGGGATGAAGAACCCGAGCACAGCTACAAGCCGGAAAATCTTGCTGTCTCAATAATCTTCGAAAATGACGATGTTTTTGTTTTTGACAAAGTGCAGGGTATGGTCGTGCATCCGGCGAACGGCAACTGGAGCGGCACCCTGGCGAACGCGGTGCTCGGCCTGGAAATGAGCCGCCGCGGAGAAGCCCATCTTGAGCGGGGCGGCATAGTGCATAGGCTGGACAAGGATACTTCGGGCGTGATTATTGTCGCCCGGAATTCAGAGGCACACGCCTTTCTCGCTGGCCAGTTCAAGGAAAGAACGACTCGCAAGGAATATTTTGCGCTGACTCATGGAATTCCGAAGGTATTGGAAGGGCGGATAGAAAATTATCTTGCCCGCGATAAGAAAAATCGAAAAAAATTTGCGGCTCAAGAAGAAGGCGGCAAGCACGCGCTGACAATCTACAGAACGGTCGCTGTCTGGGAAGCTGGAAAAGACAGGCAATATGCGCTTGTCCAGCTTTTTCCCAAGACCGGGCGGACGCATCAGCTGAGGGTGCATCTTGCAGGTATGGGCTGTCCCATCGTCGGCGACCCGATTTATGGCGTCAAGGAAAACTTTATTCCGGACGCGACCCTGATGCTTCATGCACGGCGCTTGAAAATTCGACTTCCGGGCGAAGAGACAGCCAGGATTTTCAAAGCCCCATTCCCCGCGCATTTTATCAAGGCGGTGAGGTTTCTGGATGCCCGGGCAAAAAAAATAAGCCATCCTGGCGGCCGGCAGGATGGCTCTTTAAACACCTGAAACAGGAAAGGAAGCTTGTAACTTCCAAACCGGTCAGCAGGCGCTCAAACTGCTGTTACTTGACGAAAAGACAATTAGTAGCGGCGGGGGCGGAAATTTCCACCATCGCGGCGCGGCTTGTCTTCCGCTTCGTTCACACGAAGCTGCCTGCCCATGAACTCAAAACCGTTAAGAGCATCAATCGCTTTCTGGGCTTCGTCGTCATTGGTCATTTCAACAAAGCCGAATCCTTTCGCCTTGCCAGTGTAGCGGTCAACAATGATATTGACTGAAGCTACTTCGCCATACTGGGCGAAAAGATCACGAAGCTGATTCTCAGCGGTGCTGTAATTCATGTTGCCGACATAAACCTTCTTGGACATTCGGAAAAACCTCAAATAAGGTCCTGTTTGAAACAGGACACCAGATCCGTCTGCCTAGGGCAGACGTATTGCGTACGCCTCGGTGGACAGAGATTGCGCTCGAAGCGTCTTTAAAGCATTAAGAGGCTGGATTCGATGTTGTTGGGTCTTTCCGAAGAAGGTGTCAAAGTGAGAGAGGGAGCCATATAATCCGGCCGCCGGATCAATATGACTGGAAACAAAGGAACGACGATACATGAAAAGCCAGTTTCTACCTTAAAAACGGAGGAGCTTAACTCTGCCTCCAAAAAATACGCGCTATCGTTAAACGATAACAAAAGAGAGTATAGGGGTATTTCCCGACAACGTCAACCGCTTTTATCTTTTTTTAAAGAAATATATTTGCCTTGACAAAGAATTGTGCATCCGTATAATCAAAATGGACGGCATTTAGTTTTCAGGGAGGAGAAATGTCACAGAAAGTATTGATTTTTACCCTTCCCGTTGCCGGCTTGATTCTGGGATGGATGATCCGCTGGCTTTATGCCAGATTTCAACTCACTGCTGCAGAAAATGAAGCGGAGCGAATTAGACAGGACGCAGTAAAAGAAGCCGAGGCTCAAAAAAGAGAGATCCTGGTAGAGGCGAAAGATCAGCTCATTCGGGAACGCAACCAGCAAGAACGGGAAATGCGAGAACGGCGAATCGAGCTCCAGAAGCTCGAACGCCGGGTTATTCAAAAAGAAGAAAACCTTGACAGCAAGATTGAAGCGCTCGAGCGCATGGAAGCACAGCTCAAAGTCAAGGAAAAAGCAATTGCGGATCGGGAATCTGCCCTGCTTGATCAGGAAGAGCGGTACCGTGAAGAACTTGAACGGATTTCCGGACTGACCTCAGAAGAGGCCAAGCGCGTCATAATCCAGAATATGGAAAATGAGGCGCGGCATGACGCACAGCTCTTGATCAATAAAATTGACCAGGAAGCCCAGCTGACGGCGGAAAAGAAGACTCGTGACATTCTGGTTACGACGATGCAGCGCATCGCTTCCGATGTGACCGCGGAAACCACGGTCTCGGCGGTCAGTCTGCCAAGCGATGAAATGAAGGGAAGGATCATCGGCCGTGAAGGCCGGAATATCAGGACCCTCGAAACCCTGACCGGCGTCGATGTCATCATCGATGATACACCGGAAGCGGTTGTCATTTCCTGCTTTGACCCGGTACGGCGGGAAATTGCCCGTGTTTCTTTGGAACGCCTTATCGCTGACGGCCGGATTCATCCAGCGCGTATCGAGGAGATGGTGCAGAAGGTCACCCGGGAGATTTCGCAGAAAATCTACGACGAAGGCGAAAAAGTGGTGTTTGATCTGGGGCTCCATAATATGGCGCCCGATCTGATTCGTGCCCTCGGCCGGCTCCATTACCGCACCAGCTACGGTCAGAATGTCCTGATGCATTCAAAGGAAGTCGCGGTTATTGCCGGACTTCTGGCTGCAGAACTTGGCTTGAACCGGGAAATTGCCAAGCGCGGCGCTCTTTTGCACGATATCGGCAAAGGTATCGAAACCGACGGCGATCAGAACCATGCGGAAATGGGTATGGATCTGGTCAGAAAGATGGGCGAAGATCCTCGCGTCATCAACGCGATTGGCTCGCATCACAATGATATCGAGCCTTCGTGCCCCGAAAGCATCCTGGTGCAGATTGCGGACGCTATTTCAGCGGCAAGGCCCGGCGCTCGGCGGGAAACCCTGGATAATTACATCAAGCGGCTTGAAAACCTTGAGACGATTGCCGAGAGTTTTTCAGGCGTCGATAAAGCTTTTGCGATTCAAGCTGGGCGGGAACTCAGAATTCTCGTCAACTATGAAAACGTCACCGATGATCAGGCTCGCGAGCTTTGCAAGAACATCGCAAAGAAAATCGAGACGGATCTCCGGTATCCGGGCAGAATCAAAGTTACCATCATCAGGGAAACGAGAATTGTGGAATATGCCCGCTGATTGGGCTGCTTGACATTTCAAGAGAATGGATGAAATCAACGCAGTGTCTTGTTTCAGGGCACTGCGTTTTTATTGGGAGCGGCTGTGATTGAAAAAGAAGCGGTTGTAATCTTTGTGGGCGATGTCGTCGGTCCTTCGGGCTTGCGCGCAGTTTTCGCGCATCTTCCCGCGTTTGCAAAAAAGAAAAAAGCGGATATTGTCATCGCGAACGGCGAAAACGCCCAGCGTGGATTCGGCATTGGCAAGGAAGAAATCGAAGCGCTGGTTTCCAGCGGCGTTGATGTCATCACCTCTGGAAACCATGTCTGGGAGCGCAAGGATGCCGAAGAATTGCTCGGTTCGACGTCTGTTTTGCTTCGTCCAGCCAATTACCCGGCGCCCCTGCCCGGGCGGGGGTACGGTGTCTTCAAGGGCAGAAATCATTCCTGGGCCGTTATAAACCTGCAGGGGCGCGAAGATTTGTACCCAATCGACTGTCCCTTTAGGACTGCTGATGAAATCATCGCGAGGGTCAAGCGCGAACAGCCCGACGCCTTCATCGTCATCGATTTTCATGCGGAAGCCGCTGAAGAAAAAGAAGCGCTGGCCTGGCATGTGGATGGGCGTGCGAGCGTGCTTGCCGGCACCCATACCCATGTTCAGACAGCTGATGAGCGGATACTGCCGCTTGGGACAGGATACCTGACAGATCTGGGCATGAGCGGCCCCCTGGACTCGGTGATCGGCGTCAAAACGGATATCTGCATTCAGCGCTCGCTGACCCAGATTCCGATAAAAATGGAAACTTCCGAAAATGAAGCCAGTGTCTGCGGGGCCGTCTTTACTATTGATACAGCTACACGGAAATGCCTGAAAATTGAGCGTTTCGAGCTGAAATAAGTCAGTTCAGCTGTGTTTTCTGGCAATCGTGATGGCGTACATTGATGTTTCAAGGTCGAATTTACCGTAGTTCCAGTCAGCATAATGATGAATCTCAGAAAAGCCAGCATCAGTCAACTTGTGGTCAAGTTCGGAGATGACAATCGGGAAAAGCATGGTTTTGTTACGGGATATTTTCTCTTTGACCTTCAATTCGGTTGAGAAGATGAGCGAATCAGAGGAAGGGCCTTTCTCATAGGAGCGAGAAAATTCGACTGATTCAATTTTAACAAGCGGGAATTTGAAACCCGGCTTTATTGAAGGATTGC
>JAJTBL010000138.1 GCA_021286925.1 Spirochaetia bacterium
CAATAAAAAAGCTCTTCCAGAACCCAGCTGGGTTTGAAAGAGCTTAACTTTCCGAACATTATAATTGTCTAAAACTTATTCCTGTTCCGATTCTTCAGAGGCTGTTGGGTCTTCAGCGCTTCCACTGTCTCCGTCTTCTGTATCTACGGGCAGGATTAAGGATTCATTCTCAGGCAGGGCTTCAATCGAATCTTCCGGCGCCCCATCGAGCTCAGTATCTGGAGTTTCATCCCCGGCCTGCTTCTTGCCTTCTTCCCGGACAATTTTATCCAACCCAATGACATAATCCGGCGGATCAATATTCACGACGCGGACACCGCGGGCGTTCTTGCCCAAAATCCGAACAGATTCAGCTTCAATCTTGATGGTCTTCCCCATCGAGGTGATCACCATGATTTCATCATCGCTGCTGACCGAAATGGCGCCGATAACTTCGCTCGACACATCATCGGGAACATAAATCATTTGGCCTCGTGTTCCTCGTCCATGCGGGTTGAAATTATCATAAGCGACGCGCTTGCCATAGCCATTTGCGGTCACCAGCAGCATGGTTTCTTCGTCATTGACACGAAGCATGGCTGTCAACTCGTCATCTTCCGCCAGCATGATGCCGCGGACGCCGCGGGAAGCCCTACCCATCTCACGAACCTGCTCTTCATGAATTCTCAATGCCTGGCCTTTTCGGGTAATCAGAACAACCTGGTCAGAGCCGCCGGTCAGACAGGCAGAAACCAGTTCATCCCCCTCGTCCAGGTGGATTGCAATGATACCGCGCGTTTTCGCATTCACAAAATCCCGCGTTGCAACCTTCTTGACGACGCCTTTTAAAGTGCCCATCAGCAGGAACTGCGTATCCGAGAACCCTTTGAAGTCGATTACCGCTGAAATTTCCTCATTCGGCGAAATGGCAAGCAGACTCTTTACGTGCGCCCCGCGCGCCTGGCGGCTGGATTCAGGAATTTCATGAACTTTCAGCCAGTATGCCTTGCCCGCGCTTGAAATGAACATGAGATAATCATGGGTATTGGCAATAAACAGCTGTTCAACAAAATCATCTTCAATCAGGCTGGTTGAGTTCGAACCTTTGCCGCCGCGGCCCTGCGATCGATACAGATGCACCGAAACGCGCTTGATAAAGCCCTTGTTGGAAATCAGAATTGCCATCTCTTCTGGCTTGATCAAGTCTTCGATATTGATCTGCTCGACATTGTTAGCAACGATTTCGGTTCTTCGGTTATCGCCATATTTCTTTGCTATATCAAGAGTTTCGTTTTTAATAACCTCGAGAATCCTGGCATCGCTGGCAAGCAGTTCTTTGAGATAGGCAATCCGTGCTTCGATCTCATTCAATTCGGCCATGAGCTTTTCAGTCTCAAGGCTGGTCAGCCGGCCGAGACGCATATCAATGATAGCTTGCGCCTGCACCTGTGACAACTCAAACCGCTTTTCAAGCGCTGTCCGCGCGATTTCGACGTTCTTGCTGGCCTTGATGATAGCCACTACTTCATCGATATTCTGCAGAGCGATTACCAAGCCGCGCAAAATATGCGCCCGCTCTTCAGCCTTCCGCAATTCAAATTGCGACCGCCGGGTGACGACATCGAACCGATGTTTTACGAAATAATGAATTAATTCTTTTAAGGATAAGCACTTAGGTCTACCATTAACCAGTGCCAGGTTGATGATGCCGAACGTGGATTGCAGCGGCGTGTGGGTGAACAGCCGGTTCAGAACCAGCTTGGGAATCGCGCCTTTTTTCAGTTCGAGAACTATTCGCAAACCTTCACGATCGCTTTCATCACGCAGATCCGAGACGCCTTCCAGAACCTTGTCGCGCACCAAATCAGCGATTCGCGTAATCAGTGTGGTTTTATTCAGTGCATAGGGAATTTCGGTAAAAACAATCTGCTCTTTGCCGTTTTTCAGGGTCTCCAGAATAAACTTGCCGCGAACAATGACCTTTCCGCGGCCTGTTTCATAAGCATCTCGGATGCCGGAGCGGCCATAGATGATTCCGCCCGTCGGGAAATCAGGACCTTTTATAAACCGCATCAACCCTTCGGTGTCGATATCCGGATTTTCTATATAGGCTGCGATAGCTTCGGCAACTTCGACCAGATTATGCGGCGCCATGTTGGTGGCCATACCGACCGCAATACCTGAGGAGCCGTTGACAATGAGGTTCGGAAACGCTGACGGCAAGACACTGGGTTCTTTGAGCGATTCGTCGTAGTTGGGAACAAAATCGACGGTCTCTTTGTCCAGATCAGCGAGCATTTCTTCGCCAAGCCGGCTGAGTTTAGCCTCGGTATATCGACTGGCCGCGGGCGGATCGCCGTCAATTGAACCAAAGTTACCCTGACCATACACCAGTGGATAGCGAAGAGAAAAATCCTGCGCCATTCGAACCAAGGCGTCGTACAAGGAAAGATCCCCGTGCGGATGGTATTTTCCCATCGCATCACCGGTAATACGGGCGCTCTTCTTGGTTGAAGCGTTATTGCGCAGGCCCAGCTCTTCCATCGCGAAGAGCAGACGCCGATGCACGGGCTTGAGCCCGTCCCGGACATCCGGAAGCGCTCGCGCCACGATAACCGACATGGCATAGGTCAGATAGTCGGTCTTGACTTCGTCTTCAATGGGGACATGTATGATTTTGCCTGGTTCTGCCATGACCGTAGTTCCTAAATATCGAGGTTGGAGACTGCCAGCGCATTCTCCTCAATAAACTGCCGCCGCGGCTCAACCTGCTCGCCCATCAGGGTTGTGAACATCTGGTCAGCCAGAACAGCGTCTTCCATGGAAATCTGAATGATATTGCGGCGCTCCGGATCCATCGTTGTTTCCCAGAGCTGTTCAGGGTTCATTTCACCAAGACCCTTATACCGCTGAACCGCGATCTTTGAGGGATCTTTTTCAACGCCCGAAAGTATCCTGTCTTTCTCGTCATCATCGTATGCATATCGTATTTCTTTATCCCACGATATTTTATAGAGCGGCGGCATGGCGAGATAGACATGCCCGTTCAGAATAAGCGGTGTCATGTAGCGGAAAAAGAAGGTCAGCAGAAGCGTCCGTATGTGCGAGCCGTCAACATCGGCATCAGCCATGATGATAACCTTATGGTACCGCAGTTTGCTCACATCGAATTCATTCCCGATACCTGCGCCGAGGCTGGCGATGATCGGCTGGAGCTTGTCGTTGCCGATAACCTTGTCGATTCGAGTCTTTTCGACATTCAGCATTTTCCCCCAGAGCGGCAGAATAGCCTGATACACGCGATTTCTGCCCATTTTGGCGGAACCGCCTGCCGAATCACCCTCGACAATGAAAATTTCGCACTTGGTTGGGTCTTTTTCCTGGCAATCCGCCAGCTTGCCCGGCAAACTTGCACTGTCCAGCAGGTTTTTCCGCCTGGTCAGCTCGCGAGCCTGCCGCGCCGCAATCCTTGCCTTGGCCGCAAGAACGCATTTTTCCAGAATGGCGTTGACAATTTCCGGATATTTCTGGAAGTACAAATCCAGCTGATCCGAACAGAACCCATCGACGATGCCCTTGACCTCGCTGTTTCCCAATTTTCCCTTGGTCTGGCCTTCAAACTGCGGTTCCATGACCTTGACCGACAAAACCGCTGTCAGACCCTCCGAAACATCGTCAATCGACAGTGTCTCGTCAAGCTTCTTGACGTATTTCGATTTTTTGAAAAATTCGTTGACAGTCCTGGAGAGTGCAGCTCGGAAGCCGGTCAAATGTGTCCCGCCTTCCCTCGTATTGATGCCGTTGACATAGGAAAAGACAATTTCATTGAAACTATCGTTATACTGCAGGCCGACTTCTATTTCGACATCATCGCGGGTCCCATGGAAGTAGACAACATCCTTGTGCAAAACATTCTTGTTTTTATTGAGGTGCTCGATGAATTGCCGCAATCCGCCCTCGAACTTGAATTCGATGCTCTTGGGCGTACTGAGCCGTTCATCAACCAGAATGATTTTGACACCCTTGTTGAGGAAGGCCAATTCGCGGAGCCGGTTTGAAAGCACATCATAGCTGTAGACGGTTTCTTCAAATATTGTCGGGTCGGCTTTAAAACGCACCACGGTGCCCCGGCGGTCGGTAACGCCGATTTCCGCAACCGGGTCAACAGGAATGCCTTCCCGATATTTCTGAAAATAAAGCTTGCCATTGAGATGAACCTGGACTTCCATCCAGGAAGACAAAGCGTTGACGACGGAAACGCCGACACCATGCAGACCGCCCGAAACCTTGTAGTTCTTTTTGTCGAACTTGCCGCCCGCATGCAGCCGCGTCATGACCAGTTCCAAGGCGGAAATACCTTCGGTAGGATGCAGATCAACCGGAATGCCTCGGCCATTGTCTTCAACCCGAACAATGTCATTCCGTTCAAGGACGACAAGGACGTCGGTGCAATAGCCAGCAAGTGCTTCGTCAATCGAGTTATCCACAACCTCATAGACAAGGTGATGAAGCCCGTCTATGCCCGTTGAGCCGATATACATGCCCGGGCGCTTTCTGACCGCCTCGAGGCCTTTCAATACTTGTATTGTACTTGCCGAGTAGTTCGAATCCATACCTGTCCTGGATGGAAAAAAATGTTGTTGCAGAGATGGCTTTGTACTTTATGACGATGCCAAAACCCACAGCCCTGAACATAAGAAGTATATCCTTTTACTGCCATAGAGTAAAGCACGCGACAGCGCACCGGATCTGTAAGAAAAACTATACACAGGTTGTGGATAACTTGTGTATAAATTGTTGCTAACCTGTTTGTATCCAGTGGACAGCTTTTTTGAGTGCAACCGGGAGAAAGAATAATTAATTTCGCCCAACCTGAATTGCTATAATATTTCTTTATATTATTTATATTTAGAATTGTTAAAATTGTGTTTGCTATACAACTTGCGAAATTTTTCCTGATTTTTCGTCATTCGGGGCTTGCCAAAGAGACCAAAGTGCGCATACAGATATAGATATCGATTGTGGAAAACCTGTGGATAGGTTGTTGATTATTTGAGGATTTCGGGGAGTTCATGGATACGTTTGACGGTTCGGCAATATGGGAAGAAGCTCTTAACCAAGCGAGAAAAGATATATCTGAACAGGAATTCCTTATGTGGTTCCGGCTCAGCTATGAAAGACTGGAAAACGGTGTGATGACGGTCAAAGCGCCCAACACCTTTCTCCGAGATCAGTTTACCAGAAAATACATCCCCTATATGCAAAATGTTCTCAAATCACTGACAGAACTCGACATTAAACTGGTAGTCAGCGCTTTTAAACCAGACATTGCCGGCGGCCAAGACCCAGCTGAGCGGGATCCAGCGCCCGCCAAAGGCGACGCCTTTGGCGACGCC